>NZ_JBICYZ010000018.1:52611-130058 GCF_043201465.1 Kitasatospora sp. NPDC048298 | reverse complement strand
GGCCGGGGGGGGCCCCCCCCCGGGGGGGGGTGGCCCCCCCCGCCCCCCCCCCGGGCGGGGCCCCCCCCCGGCCCCGGGCCCCCCCCGGGGCGGGGCCCGCCGGGGGGGGGGCGGCGCCCCCGCCCCGACCGGGACGCTCCGGCGGGGAGGGCGCTTCACTGCCCCTCCCCGCCGTGACCTCTCCCCGGGCGTGCGGACCGGGTGTGCGGACCGGGTGTGCGGACGGGGCGTGCGGACGGTCAGTGGTGGAAGCCCGGCCGGGGCGGTACCCCGAGTTCCTGGAGGGGGACGGGCTGGCGCCGCAGCTCCGGCAGCAGCCGGTCGAGGTCGGCCAGCAGCAGGTCGGCGAGGTCCCGGGAGAAGCCGTTGCGGCAGACCACCCGGAGCACCGACAGGTCCTCCCGGTTCGCCGGGAAGGTGTACGCGGGCACCTGCCAGCCGCGCTCGCGCAGCCGCCGGGAGACGTCGAACACGTCGAACGGGAGGCCCTCCTCGGTGGTGAAGGCGAACACCGGCAGCTGGTCGCCCCGGGTCAGCAGCCGGAAGCCGTCCATCTTCTCGATCTGCCCGGCCAGGTAGGTGGCGACCTCGCGGCAGGCGCCCTGGACGGCCTGGAAGCCCTCCCGGCCGAGCCGCAGGAAGATGTAGTACTGGGCGACCACCTCGGCGCCGGGGCGGGAGAAGTTGAGGGCGAAGGTCGGCATCTCGCCGCCCAGGTAGTTGACCCGGAAGACCAGTTCCTCAGGCAGCGCCGCCTTGTCGCGCCAGAGCGCCCAGCCCACGCCCGGGTACACCAGGCCGTACTTGTGGCCGGAGGTGTTGATCGAGGCCACCCGGGGCAGCCGGAAGTCCCAGACCAGCTCCGGGTCGAGGAAGGGCGCCACCATGCCGCCGGAGGCGCCGTCCACGTGCACCGGGACGTCGATGCCGGTGCGCTCCTGGAAGGCGTCCAGGGCCGCGCAGATCTCCGCGACCGGCTCGTACGAGCCGTCGAAGGTGGATCCGAGCACGCCGACCACACCGATGGTGTTCTCGTCGCACAGTGCGACCGCCTGTTCGGCGTCCAGGTGGAAGCGGGTGCCCTCCATCGGCGCCAGCCGCGTCTCGATCTCCCAGAAGTTGCAGAACTTCTCCCAGCAGACCTGCACGTTGGCGCCCATCACCAGGTTGGGCCGGGCCCCGGCGGCGTAGCGGTCGGCGTTGCGGCGCGTCCACCGGCGCTTGAGCGCCATGCCGGCCAGCATGCAGGCCTCGCTGGAGCCGGTGGTGGAGCAGCCGACCGTGGCGTCCGGGTCGGGGGCGTGCCAGAGGTCGGCGAGGATCGCCACGCAGCGCCGCTCCAGCTCGGCGGTTTGCGGGTACTCGTCCTTGTCGATCATGTTCTTGTCGAGGCACTCGGCCATCAGACGGGCGGCCTGGGCCTCCATCGAGGTGGTGACGAAGGTCGCCAGGTTGAGCTTGGCGTTGCCGTCCAGCATCAGCTCGTCGTGGACCAGCTGGTACGCGGTGTCGGCCGCGACCGGGCCCTCGCCGAGTCGGTGCAGCGGCGGGGCCAGCTTCATCGAGCCCAGCGGGTCGGCGATCGTCGGGTACGGGCCGATGCTCAGCCGGCGGTCGCCGCCGGCTCCCTTGTGCAGCGCCATGGCGTCCTGCCGTCCTTCGCGTCGGTGGGCGTGTCCCGTCCCACGCTGCCACCGGCCACCGGGTGACGCATCTTCACCGGCTGCTTCGAGCCAGGGGCGGGCCGGCCCCGCCCGGGGGTCAGGCCGCGGTCTCCGGGTGGATCTGGTCGCGGGCGGCCCGGTACTGCTGACGCACCGCCGAGCCGATCGCCAGGTCCTGCTCCCCGTCGGGCTCGACGGTCTCCGCGTCCGGCAGCTCCCAGGCCGGCGGCTCCGGGGTGCCCGCCAGCGCCCAGGCGGCCTGCCGGGCGGCCCCGCGGGCGGCGTGGGCGCCCGGCGGCGGCACCACGACCGGGACGCCGAACAGCATCGGGGCGATGTGCCGGACGGCGGGCAGCCGCCCTGCGGTGCCGAGCAGGAACACCCGCTTCACCGCGACGCCCTGGGCGCGCAGTACGTCGAGGGCGTCGGCGATGTTGCACAGCATGCCCTCGACGGCGGCCCGGGCCAGGTGCTGAGGGGTCATCGCCTCCGCCCGAAGGCCGGTCAGGGTGCCGGCCGCGTGCGGCAGCGCGGGGGTGCGCTCGCCGTCCAGGTACGGCAGCAGCACCAGACCGTAGGCGCCGGGGGTGGAGTGCAGGGCGAGGTCGCTGAGGCCCTCCAGGTCCCGGCCGAGCAGGGCGGCGGTGGAGCGCAGCACCTGGGCGGCGTTGAGGGTGGCGACCATCGGCAGGTGCCGGCCGCTGGCGTCGGCGAAGGAGGAGACCAGGCCGGAGGCGTCCACCACGGCCTCCTCGTGCACCGCGAAGATCGTCCCGGCGCTGCCGAGCGAGACCACCGCGTCGCCCGGGCCGAGGCCCAGGCCCAGCGCGGCGGCCATGTTGTCCCCGGTGCCGGCCGAGATCAGCAGGCCCTCGGGGGTGTGCCCGGCGGGCTCCGCCGGGGGCAGGACGTCGGGCAGCCGGAGTTCGTGGCCGAGCGCCAGCTCCACCAGGTCCTGCCGGTACTCGCCGGTGATCGGCGACCAGTAGCCGGTGCCGGAGGCGTCGCCGCGGTCGGTGGTGCGGCGCTTGGGGTGGCCGAGCAGCTGCCAGACCAGCCAGTCGTGCGGCAGCAGCACCTCGGCGACCCGGCGGGCGTTGGCCGGCTCGAACTCGGCCAGCCAGCGCAGCTTGGCGATGGTGTACGTGGGGGCGGGCACGGCGCCGATCGCGGCGGTCCAGGCGGCCGCGCCGCCGAAGGCGTCCAGCAGTTTGGCGGCGGCGCCGCTGGAGCGCGGGTCGTTCCACAGGATCGCGGGCCGGACCTGCACCCCGCCGGCGTCCAGGCCGATCATCCCGTGCTGCTGGGCGCTGACCCCGATCGCCCGGACGCCCTCCAGCAGGCCGCCGGTCGCGGCGTCGCCGAGCGAGTGCAGCCAGACCTGGGGGTCGGCCTCGCCCGGGCGCAGGTCCTGGTCCTCGGGGACGGGATGGGGCGCCTTGCCGGAGCGCAGGACGGCTCCGGTGTCGGCGTCGCACGCCACGATCCGGGTGCGGTTGGTCGAGCTGTCTATCCCCGCGACGATGGCCATGCCGAGATCATGCCTCAGCCGGACCCGGGACGCGTCCGGGCCGGGCGGGCCGTTGCCGCTTCGCGACCCCGGGTGGGGTTTCGCTTCGCCCTGTGGTCACCGTCCCGTCACGGACGGGAGGTAGGCCGCCGGGGACGTGTGTCACGTGACACACGTCCCAGGCGCGCCGTCACGGGCGGAACGTGCCCCAGCCGTCGTCCTCCGTCCGGGAGCGGTTGAGGTACGGCACCCGGTCGGTGACGGCGTTCGGCAGCCGGTCGCCGACCCGGTCCGCGACCGCGCCGGCCGCCTTCCCGGCCACCGCTCCGGCCTGCTGCCGGGCCCGGTCGGTCGCGCCCTGGACCGCGGGGTTCCGGGCGATCTGCCGGGTGACCTTGGCGATCTGTTCGTAGCGCTGGCGCCCGGCCCGCGAGCCCAGGACGTAGCCGGCCGCGAAACCCGCGGCCAACGACAGCTTCCACATGATCGGATCCACCCTCTCCTGGCGGCTTCTGCCGCATTGCCCTACCCGTCAGTCGGGACGGCGAACCGTCCGCGCCCCAGCATCCCCGCCCCCGTCGGCGGGCGCGCGCGGGGCGCGCCGGGCGGCAGCCGGGCGGCAAGCCGGGAAAGCGATTGGCGGACCACCCCCCCGAGTGCGCTAATGTATGTCCCGCAGCGAGCGCCGAGGAGCCCGGGAGACCGGGGGCCGGAGCGGAAGCCGATCCCCCATAGCTCAATTGGCAGAGCAGCCGACTGTTAATCGGCAGGTTATTGGTTCGAGTCCAATTGGGGGAGCTCGGGAAGAGGTCCCTTTGGGGTCCGGTTCCCGTCCGTGGTACGGAAGTCGAGTGCCGCGATCCCGCATAGCTCAATTGGCAGAGCAGCCGACTGTTAATCGGCAGGTTATTGGTTCGAGTCCAATTGCGGGAGCTGCACCGGGTCCGCCCGGTGACTGCTCAGAGCGAAGGCCCCTCGGTCGACCGGGGGGCCTTCGTGTTTCCGTCGTCCGGTTTCGCGGAGTGACGTACGCGACACCGCCCCCGGCGGGTCGCCGGGTCAGGTGGTCGCCTTCCGGTAGAGGTCGGCGACCCGCTGGTCGAAGGCGACGCTGTACGAGGTGCCGGGGGTGTCCCCGCCCTCCTGGTAGCCGCCGATCACGCCGACCACCGCGCCGTTCGCGGTGACCCACGGGCTGCCGCTGGTGCCGTCGGTGTAGCCGCCGCAGTCGAAGCGCTCCTGGGTGGGGCTCTGCGAGCTGGTCCGGACCGCGCAGGTGATCGGCTCGTCGCTCTCGTTCGGGTAGCCGGTGACCGAGACGGACAGCCCGAAGCCCTGGCCGGTGCCGAGCGGGTTGCCGCCGACCGTGTCCTCGATCTCCCGGCCGTCGAGCATGCCCACCGTGACGAAGGCCACGTCGTACTCGGGGTCGTCCTCGGTCTCCCAGCGCGGGTCCACCGTGATCGCCTTCACCGGCCAAGTCCCGTACGGGGTGTACCCGTTGCGGTACCCGGGGGTGAACACCAGGCCGTCCAGCAGGCCGATCCGCCGGCTCTGCACGCAGTGCGCCGCGGTGACCAGCAGGTTGCCCCGGGGGCTGTGCACCACGCTCGCGGTGCAGGCCCGCGGGCCCTGCGCGGTGCGGATGGAGAGGGTGCCCACCCGGTCCCCGGCCGGGCTCTGCTGCGCCACCTCGGCGGTGGGCGCCCCGTCCTGCCCGCCGCACGCGGTGCCGGCGGCCAGCAGCAGGGCGGCCAGCGCGGCCGTTCGAGCCGTGCGCGCGGGCCGGGCCGGGCGGGGGGCCATCGGGGCTCCGTCTCGTTCCTCGGGGCGGGCACCGGGGCCGTGCGTTCCGCCGTTCGTGAGGAAGATCTACCAGGCCGTGCCCGGCGGCGCCACTGCCGCGTGTCGGGCCCGCCGCCGGTCACCCGGTGGCGCGGTCGTACAGGGCCTGGACGCGGTCGCCGAAGTAGCTGCTGTACGAGGTGTCCGGGCTGTTGCCGCCCTCCTGGTAGCCGCCGATCACGCCGACCACGGTGCCGGTCCTGGTGGCCGGGTCGAAGTCGGTGACCCAGGGGCTGCCGCTGGTGCCGCCGGTGTAGTCGGGGCAGTCGATCCGCAGCTGGGTGGGGCTCTGCTGGGTGGTGGTGTTGGAGCAGGTGATCGGGACGCCGCTGCTGCTCGGGTAGCCGGTGACCTTCACCGGGAGCCGGTAGCCCCGGTTGACGCCGAGCCGGTTGGCGCCGAGCACCTGTTGGACCTGCAGCCCGTTCTGCGCCTGGACGATCGCGAAGGCGACGTCCGCGTCCGGGTCGGCGTGGTCGTTCCAGCCGTCGTCCACGGTGACGGCCAGCAGTGGCCAGACGCCGCTGGGGGTGTCGCCGTCGCGGTAGCCGGGGACGAAGACCAGGTCGCTGCGCCGGCCGAGCCTGGGGTCCCAGACGCAGTGGGCGGCCGTGACGACGAGGTTGAGCCCGGCGCTGTCGACCACGCTGGCGGTGCAGAAGTGGTCGCCGTCGGCGTTGCGCGTGAACACCGCGCCGACCAGGCCGTTGAGCACGGTGGGCTTGGCGGTGCGGGTGACGCCGGTGTGCCGGTCGGCCGCGCTCCTGAGCCGCTGTCGGTTCCAGCCGTGGCTGTCGGCGGAGGCGGCGGTGGGCGGCGCCGAGGTGACGGTCGGGGCGCTCCCGCCCGGCCCCGCCGCGGTGGTGCAGCCCGCCGCGGTCAGCACCAGTGCGAGCGCCGCGGCCGCCGCTCCCCTCCCGCGTGTCGTCATCCGTCCAGGCTGCCCCGGACGGACGCCCCGCCGCCACCCGGGCTGGGCCGACCGGGAGTCGAGCACCGTCGCGTACCCAGCTGCGCCCCCGGCGCGCACCACGGGTGATCGACCGGCTATGCTGCCCGGGACGGCCTCGCTGGGGCCGTCTGCTGCTGCCGTGCCGACGACCGGCGCGTGCGGCGAACCGGGGCGGTAGCTCAGCCGGTTAGAGCAGGGGACTCATAATCCCTTGGTCGTGGGTTCGAGTCCCACCCGCCCCACCTTCTCGATGTGCGACGAGCGTCGTACGAGCCTTTCGCGGGCGGGCCACCGAGCCGGAGCCCCGCCGCCCTTTCACCGCCTGCGACGTCGCAGAGTCTAGGCCGCGGCCATCCCCTTTCCCGGGTGGCGCGCCGGAATTCACCCGCCCGTGGGCATCGGCCCCGACCCTCCCTGACGCCTGTCCGTCGCCTCCCCGCGGCGCTCTTCCCCCCTTTCCCCGTTGCCGGACGCTGGCGCCGTGCGCGCAAAAAGTGATATCACTTTGACAGCTGAAGCGGGCACCCGCGCAGCGGACATCACCATTGGGGGGAGTCGGTCCCATGACCACACCGCGTTCCACCGTCGAGGACGGCCCTGTCCTGGACCTCCCGGTCCCCAAGTTCACCGAACGGGCCATCACCGGGGCGGCCGGCCTGCCGGTGCTCGGCGGCACCCTGCTCGGCCTGCTCGCCGGAATCGGCTCGTTCGTCGTCGGCGCGGCCCAACTGTCCGTGAAGGCCAACGGGTTGGGCATCGCCCTGGTGGTCGTCGGACCGCTGCTGGTGCTCGGCTCGGTGCTGCTGATGTGCGGGCTGACGGTGGTCTCGCCCGGCCAGGCCCGGGTGGTCCAGCTGCTCGGGCGCTACCGCGGCACCGTCCGCGCCGAGGGCCTGACCTGGCTGAACCCGTTCACCAGCCGGCGCCGGATCTCCACCCGGATCCGCAACCACGAGACCGAGACCACCAAGGTCAACGACGCGGACGGCAACCCGATCGAGATGGCCGCCGTGGTGGTCTGGCAGGTCGAGGACACCGCGATGGCGGTGTTCGAGGTGGACGACTACGCCGACTTCGTCGCCATCCAGACCGAGACGGCCGTACGGCACATCGCCACCAGCTACCCCTACGACGCCCACCACGAGGGCCAGTTGTCGCTGCGCGACGGCGCGGACGAGATCGCCCGCAAGCTCTCCGCCGAGATCTCCGCCCGGGTCGCCTCGGCCGGGGTGCGGGTCATCGAGTCGCGGATCACCAGGCTCGCGTACGCTCCGGAGGTCGCCCAGGTGATGCTCCAGCGCCAGCAGGCCGGGGCCGTGGTGGCGGCGCGCAGGCTGATCGTCGAGGGCGCCGTCGGTATGGTCGAGGAGGCGTTGGACCGGCTCGCCGAACGCGATGTCGTGGACTTGGACGAGGAGCGCAAGGCCGCCATGGTGAGCAACCTCCTGGTGGTGCTCTGCGGTGACCGCGGCACCCAGCCCGTCGTGAACACGGGCTCCCTCTACCAGTAAGGCGAGGCCTTGGCGACGGAACGGAAGAAGATCCTGTTGCGACTGGACCCTTCAGTTCACGACGCGCTGGCCAGATGGGCCGGGGACGAACTGCGCAGCACCAACGCCCAGATCGAGTTCCTGCTCCGCCGCGCCCTCACCGACGCGGGACGGATGCCCAGCGGCGCGGCCAGGCTTCCCCGGCGCGGCCGCCCCCCCAAGGAGAGCCCGGAGAGCGGCGAGTCCGGCGAGGACTGACCGCGGGCCGGGGCTCAGAGAACCTTCGGAGACCGAGATGGACCTGCCCAGCAACCTGCCCGAGAAGCTGTACCTGCTCGCCTACGACCCGCGGCGCGAGCGCACCACCCGGAACTCCTCGCTCAACCTGCTGCTCCAGGCGGCGGCGCTGACCGAGCTGCTGCGCCGGGGCCTGCTGTACGAGGAGGGCCGCAAGGCCGTCGCCCGGGTCCGCGGCGGCGCGGCCGAGGAGGGCCTCGACCCGTACAGCGCCCGTCTGTTGGGCCAGATCAGGGAGAGCCGGCCGCACAGCTGGAACTCCTGGGTCAGCCGCGCCAGGAGCACCGGCCGCGACCAGCCGGTCCGCCGGGTCCGGGACGGTCTGGCGGACTCCGGCCGGCTCACCCTCCGGTCGCACCGGGCGGCCGGGCTGTTCCCGGTGACCCTGGTCACCCTGGCGGACCCGGGGGTCCGCGAGGCGCTGGCGGCCTCCGTCACCGGGGCGCTGACCGGGCCGCTCAGCCGGGTCGACCCGGCCGACGCGGCGCTGACCGCCCTGGTCGCGGCGGGCCGGCTCGGCTCGGTCCTGAACGGCAGGCAGCGCCGGGAGCACCGGGGCCGGATCGCGAAGCTGACCCCGGCGGCCGGCCCGGTCCCGCGCGCGCTCGGCACGGCGCTGGCCTGGCGGATGGCGGGCCACGCGGCGGAGAGCGCGGCCCTGGGCTGACGGGCCGTCCGCGGGGGAGACGGCCCGCAAGAGGGCGCGGAGCCCGGTCACCGGTCCGGTGGCCGGGCTCCCGGCCGTCCGGGCGTACCGGCCCGTAAGCTGGCCGGATGCTCGAACCCGCCCTGCTGCCGACCCCGCTGGTGGACTGCACCGACGAGGCCTACACCCGGGCCGGGGTGGAGTTGCGGCTGAAGCGGGACGACCTGCTGCACCCGACCGTCCCCGGCAACAAGTGGCGCAAGCTGGCGCCCAACCTGGCCGCCGCCGTGGAGCAGGGCCACACCCGGCTGCTGACCTTCGGCGGCGCCTACTCGACCCACCTGCGGGCCGTCGCGGCCGCCGCCGGGGCGCTCGGACTGGAGAGCGTCGGGCTGGTCCGCGGCGAGGAGCTGGCCGGCCGGCCGCGCAACTGGTCGCTGCGGGCCGCCGAGGCGGCCGGGATGCGGTTGGAGTTCCTGACCCGGGCCGAGTACCGGGAGGCCACCGGCCGGGCCGAGGGGGAGCACGGCACGGATGCCCTGCTCCGCCGCTGGGGCCCCTGCCTGGTGCTCCCGGAGGGCGGCTCCAACGCGCTGGCCGCCGTCGGCGCGGCCGCGATCCCGGCCGAACTGCCCGGTCTCGGCGAGCGGGACGTGGTCTGCTGCCCGGTCGGCACCGGCGGCACCCTGGCCGGCATCGCGGCCGGCCTGCCGGCGGGCGCCCGGGCGCTCGGGGTCGCCGTGCTGCGCGGCGGCGAGGGCTACCTGGAGGCGGAGGTCACCCGGCTGCACCGGGCCGCCTACGGGCGGGGGTTCGACAACTGGCGGATCGACCACGCGCACCACGGCGGCGGCTACGGCAGGGTCCCGGCCGAACTGGCCGCCTTCGCCGAGCGGTTCGAGCGCCGCCACGGCATCCCGCTGGAGCGCCGCTACGTCGCCAAGCTGCTCGCCGCGCTGGCCGACCTGACGGCGGCGGGCGCCTTCCCCCGCGGCACCCGCCTCACCGCCGTCGTCACCGGGCTGCCGGATCCGCGGTAGGGCTGCCCCGGCTCCGACGCGGACGGCCCGCGCTCCCGCCGTTCGGCGGGGAGGGCGGGCCGTCCGTCCGGCGGGAGGGCGCGATCAGCCGAAGGTCAGGTTCGCGCACGGGTCGGTGTCGGCGTTGCGGGTGTTCTCCGCTATGCCGGTGGGGATGCCGCTCGGCAGGCCCGGGGCGGTGCCGGGGGTGCTGCCGGCGGTGGCGCCCGGGGCGGTGCCCGGCGTGGTGCTGCCGGGGGCGGCGCCCGGGGTGGCGGCGGCCGGGACGCCGGGCTCCGGGCTCGGGGCGGCCGCCGGGTCGATCCGGGTGCCCGCCGCGCGGTAGTCGGCGCCGAGGGTGACGGTGATCGCCTCCGTGCCGGGCTCCTCGACCGTGGTGGCGCCGGGGAAGAGCGCCGCGACCTGGTCGGCGGTGGCCTTCAGCGCGGGGTCGTAGGCGACCCGGGTGGTCTGCCGCCCGGCGGAGGTGTGGCCCAGCGTGACGTTGCGGAAGCCGCGCGCCTTGAGGGTGTCGGCGCCGGATCCGGCCAGGCCGGGCGTGCCGACCCCGTTGACCACCGTGATAGGCGCCGCGGCCTGCTCCGCGGTGAGCGGGGTGCCGGGGGCCGTCGCGGCGGCGCCCGGGTCGGCGGTGGGGGAGGAGGCCGCCTGGCCCGTCCCGGAGGTGCTCTGCCCGTCCAGGGTGCGGTCCTCGCGCAGCAGCTTCCAGAGGGTGTCGGCGTCCGGCTGGACCAGCCGTACCCGGTCGCCGGCGAAGCGCCAGGGGGCGGTGACGAAGGAGACGTCGGAGAGCTTGATGTCCTGGATCGAGTGGGCGAAGTCCACCAGCTTCATCGCGGTGCCCAGCCCCTCGTCCACAGTGAGCGACTTGGTGGCCGCGTCGGCCAGCGGCAGCAGGGTGGGCAGCGAGAAGCCCTGGCCCTGCACCTTCTTGATCATCGAGGAGAGGAAGGCCTGCTGACGCTTCATCCGGCCTATGTCGGAGTTGTCGCCGATGCCGTGGCGGGCCCGCAGGTAGTCCACCGCGGACTGCCCGGAGAGCTTCTGGAGGCCCTTCTTGAGGTGTATGCCGTACTCGTTGACGTCGTTGGGGACGCAGGCGTCCACGCCGCCCACGGCGTCGGACATCGCGGCCGCGCCCTTGAAGTCGACCACGACGGTGTGGTCGACCCGCAGTCCGGTGAGCTTCTCCACGGTGTTCTGGGTGCAGGCCGGGTTGCCCTTCTCGGCCAGGCCCACGGTGAAGGCGGAGTTGAACATCTGGTCGGTCTTCGGCGCCGTCCAGGTGCCGTTCGGCAGCTTGCAGGACGGGATGGTGACCAGGGTGTCGCGGGGGATCGAGACGCCGACGGCGTGCTTGTGGTCGGCGTAGATGTGCACCAGGATCGCGGTGTCCGAGTGGCCGACGCCCTCGTCGCCGCCGCCCAGCGAGTCGTTGCCCTCGTCGCGGGTGTCCGAGCCGAGCAGCAGCACGTTGACCGGTACGGAGGCGCCCGGGCTGGCCGGGACGGGGGCCGGCGGGCGCTCGGTGGCGACGCCGCCCGGGTCGAAGGTGGTGATGTTGTTGTCCAGCCGGTGGTAGAACCAGGCTCCGGCGCCCACCACCGACAGCACCAGTACGGCGGCCAGGCCGATGGCGGTCCGCAGGTAGCGGCGCCGGCGCGTGCTGCTGCTCATCCTCCGTGCCCCCCGTCTTCAGGTCTCTCGCGTTCGATGTTCGAACGTTAGACGTTCCGGGAGGCGGTTCGGTTACCCCCCCGGGGCCTACGAGCAGCCCCGGGGTCCTGTGATGCTGGTCACGCGCCGGGGCCGGAGGCGCCCGCGAGCATCCTGCGGAGCAGGTCGCGCAGCGCCGTCCGCTCGTCCGGGCCGAGCGCGGCCAGCGGCTCGCGGGCGAAGTTCAGCGACTCGCGGAGCTCCTCGGAGGCGGCCGAGCCGGTGTCGGTGGCGGCGACCAGCTTGACCCGGCGGTCGTGCCGGTCGGCCTCGCGGGTGACGAAGCCGCGGGATTCGAGCCGGTCGACGATGCCGGTGATGTTGGAGGGCTCGCAGCTGAGCGTCTGGGCGATCTGGCGCATCGGCATCGGCCCGCGCCGCAGCAGGGCGAGCACCTTGGCCTGGGCGCCGGTGAGCGAGCGGGCGGCGGCGGCGTCCTCGTACTCGCGGTGGAACAGCGCGACCAGGTTGGCCATCAGGTCGACGACCTCGCGGGTGATCTCGTCGGGCTGCGGCGCGGCGTCCTCGATCGGCTGGGTGTCCATGGTCGAGAGTCTACCTGAAAAGTTGACAACGTGAACCTTTCATGCCCATCGTTACTTCAGTTGCTCAACCTTTCAGGCGTTCGAACTTCATTCGAACCCGCGTCCCGACCCGCCCCCGAACCGCAAGGAGCACACCCATGGCAGAGCAGGCCGCCGCCCCCGCGACCGCCCGTGAATGGCACCTCGTCGCCCGCCCGCAGGGCTGGCCGGTGCCGGCCGACTTCGCCCTGGTCGAGGCCCCGGTCCGCACCCCGGGCCCGGGCGAGATCCTGGTCCGCAACGCCTACCTCTCGGTGGACCCGTACATGCGCGGCCGGATGAACGACGTGAAGTCGTACGTCCCGCCGTTCCAGCTGGGCCAGGCCATGGACGGCGGCGCGGTCGGTCACGTCGTCGCCTCCGGGGCCGAGGGCTTCGCCCCGGGGGACGTGGTGCTGCACGGGCTCGGCTGGCGCGAGTACGCGACGCTGGATGCCCGGCACGCGGTCAAGGTCGACCCGGCCGCCGCCCCGCTCTCCGCCTACCTCGGCGTGCTCGGCATGCCCGGCCTGACCGCCTACTCCGGCCTGCTGGCCGTCGGCGGCCTCAAGGAGGGCGACAGGGTCTTCGTCTCCGGCGCGGCCGGCGCGGTCGGTTCGCTGGTCGGCCAGATCGCCAGGCTCAAGGGCGCCTCGCTGGTGGTCGGTTCGGCCGGCTCGGCGGAGAAGGTGGCCAAGCTGGTGGACGAGTACGGCTTCGACGCGGCCTTCAACTACAAGGACGCCCCGGTCGCCGAGCAGCTCGCCCAGGCCGCCCCGGACGGCATCGACCTCTACTTCGACAACGTCGGCGGCGACCACCTGGAGGCCGCGATCGGCGCGTTGAACGTGCACGGCCGCGCGGTGCTCTGCGGCGCGATCGCCCAGTACAACGACACCGCCGCGCCCGCCGCCCCGCGCAACCTCGCGCTCGCCATCGGCAAGCGGCTGCGCCTGGAGGGCATGCTGGTGCGCGACCACGCCGGGCTCCAGCAGCAGTTCGTCGCGGAGGTGGCCGGCTGGTTGAAGTCCGGTGAACTGCGCACCGAGGAGACCGTGGTGGACGGCGTCGAGAACGCCGCCGAGGCCTTCCTCGACCTGCTGCGCGGCGTCAACACCGGCAAGATGGTCGTCCGCCTGGGTGACTGACGGACCGTCAGGCATCCTGACCGCCCCGCCGCCCCGACCGGGCGGCGGGGCGTTCGTCACGGGCGGACCGCCGCCGGGCGCGGGTGCCGGGGCTGCACTACCGCATTCCGGCCGGATCCGAAAGTGCGTCATCCATCCTGTGGCGCCGCGCGGTACGGTGGTTCAGCCGGTGATGGGGCCGTTCGGGGGAGAGATCCGGCCGAGGGGTAGACCTCGTTGAGGATTCGACTAGCATTGAGCGAAAGCCTGTCCGTTTTGCTCAATTTAGTAGCTTAATGTCAGCTAACGTGAGTAACTGCGGATCAACTGCAGGCACGAGGCAGCTGGGGAAGGCGACCCTCGTCCACAGCCTGGAGGTCCCGGTGACGACACGTGGAGTCCTGTACGTCCACTCCGCGCCCCGCGCGCTGTGCCCGCACGTCGAGTGGGCCGTCGCGGGGGTGCTCGGTGTGCGGGTGAGCCTGGACTGGATCCGCCAGCCGGCCGCACCCGGGCACTGGCGCGCCGAACTCTCCTGGCAGGGGGAGCCCGGTACGGCCTCGAAGCTCGCCTCCGCGCTGCGCGGCTGGCAGTTGATGCGGTACGAGGTGACCAGCGAGCCCTGCGCCACGGCGGAGGGGGAGCGGTACAGCAGCACGCCCTCGCTGGGCATCTTCCATGCCGTCACCGGCATCCACGGCGACATCCTGATCCCCGAGGACCGGTTGCGCGCCGTCCTGGTGCGCGCCCGCAGCGAGGGGGCCGACCTGGAGGCCGAGGTCGCCCGGCTGCTCGGCAAGCCCTGGGACGACGAGTTGGAGCCGTTCCGGTACGCGGGCGAGGGCGCGCCGGTGCGCTGGCTGCACCAGGTGGTCTGAGGCCCGCCCCGGGGCAGTGCCGGGGACGTGCGAAGGGGCCGGCGCTCGCGGAGAGCGCCGGCCCCTTCGTCGTGGGCGTCAGCGGGTGCGGAAGGCCAGCACCACGTTGTGGCCGCCGAAGCCGAACGAGTTGTTCAGCGCGGCGATCCGGCCCTCGGGCAGCTTGCGGGCCTCGCCGCGGACGATGTCGGCGTCCACGTCGTCGTCCAGCTCGTCCACGTTGATGGTCGGCGGGGCGACCCGGTGGTGCAGGGCCAGCACGGTGGCGACGGTCTCGACGCCGCCGGCGCCGCCCAGCAGGTGACCGGTCATCGACTTGGTGGCCGAGACGGCGATGTGGTCGAGGTCGTCGCCCAGTTCCTTGCGCAGCGCCTTCAGCTCGGCGGTGTCGCCCTGCGGGGTCGAGGTGGCGTGCGCGTTGACGTGCACGATCTCGGCCTTGTCCAGCTCGTTGCGCTCGAACAGGTCGGCCAGCGCGCGGGCCACGCCGGCGCCGGTCGGCTCGGGCTGGGCGATGTGGTGGGCGTCCGAGGACAGGCCCTGGCCCACGGCCTCGCAGTAGATCCGGGCGCCGCGCGCCTCGGCGTGCTCGACGGACTCCAGCACGACCACGCCGGCGCCCTCGCCCAGCACGAAGCCGTCGCGGGCCTTGTCGTACGGGCGGGAGGCGCGCTGGGGGTCGTCGTTCTTCTTGGACATCGCCATCATGTTGGCGAACGCGGCGATCGGCAGCGGGTGGATCGCCGCCTCGGTGCCGCCGGCCACCACGACGTCGGCGCGGCCGGTGCGGATCATCTCGATCGCGTAGCCGATCGCCTCGGCGCCGGAGGCGCAGGCGGAGACAGGGGTGTGCACGCCCGCGCGGGCGCCGACCTCCAGGCCGACGTTGGCCGCCGGGGAGTTGGGCATCAGCATCGGGACGGTGTGCGGGGAGACCTTGCGGGCGCCCTTCTCCTTCAGCACGTCGTACTGGTCGAGGAGGGTGGTCACGCCGCCGATGCCGGAGGCGATGACGGTGCCCAGGCGCTCGGGGGCGAGCTTGGAGGACTCGTCGGTGGCGGGGGTCTCGAAGCCGGCGTCGGCCCAGGCCTCGCGGGCGGCGATCAGCGCGAACTGGGCCGAGCGGTCCAGCTTGCGGGCCAGCGGGCGGGGAAGGATGTCGCCGGGCTCGACGGCGGTCCGCGCCGCGATCTTCACCGGCAGGTCCTCGGCCCACTCCTCGGTCAGGGCCGCCACGCCGGACGTGCCCGCGACCAGGTTCTCCCAGGTGCTGGCGGCGTCGGCGCCCAGCGGCGTGAAGGCGCCGATACCCGTGACGACCACGGTGCGATTTTCAGCGGTCACTGGTTTCTTCTTCTCTCACGTGTGCGGGGGTCGGCGGCGTGCCGAGGATGGGCCCGGCCGGGCGCCCGGTGAGGGCGTCCCGGCCGGAGAGGTCGGCCAGGCTCTACGAGCCCGGCCGACCGGTCAGCCCGGGCCGGCGTACGGGACGCCGGACGGGCTGGCCGAGTCGAACGAGTCGGTCGCTCAGGCGTTGAGGATGTAGTCCACCGCGTCGCCGACGGTCTTCAGGTTCTTGACCTCGTCGTCCGGGATCTTGACGTCGAAGCGCTCCTCGGCGGCCACGACGACTTCGACCATGGACAGCGAGTCGACGTCCAGGTCGTCGGTGAAGGACTTGTCGAGCTGGACGTCCTCGGTCGGGATACCGGCGATCTCGTTGACGATCTCGGCGAGACCTTCCAGGACCTCGTCCTTGGTAGCCATACTGGCTGCTCCTCTTCGGTGTTGAACGTGTCCGGCCGGCGGCCGGACACAGGCTTGTGGATGGCGCGAACGCGCCTAGGGGAGAGTAACGACTGCGGCGGCGTAGACGAGACCCGCCCCGAACCCGATGATCAGGGCCAGGTCCCCGCTGTGGGCCTCACCGCTCTCCAGCATGCGCTCCATCGCCAGCGGGATGGAGGCGGCGGAGGTGTTGCCGGTCTCGGCGATGTCGCGGGCGACAGGCACCGAATCCGGCAGCTTGAGCGCCTTGATCATGGCATCCGTGATCCGCATGTTGGCCTGGTGGGGGATGAACGCGCCGAGCTGGTCGGCGGTGATCCCGGCGGCGTCCAGCGCCTGCTGGGCCACCTTGGCCATCTCCCACACGGCCCAGCGGAAGACCGGCTGGCCGTCCATCTTCAGGGCCGGCCACTTCGTCTCCTCGCCCGCGCCGTTGACGGCGTCGGACTTGGCGAAGGCGGTGTCCCAGGCCTGGGTCTGGGTGATCAGCTCGGCCTGCGAGCCGTCCGAGCCCCAGATCAGCTTGCCGATGCCGGGCGTGTCGGACGGGCCGACGATCGCGGCGCCGGCGCCGTCGCCGAAGATGAAGGCGGTGGAGCGGTCCGACTTGTCGGTCAGGTCGCTGAGCCGCTCGACGCCGATGACCAGCACGTACTCGGCGTTGCCGCCGCGGATCATGCCGTCGGCCAGGCCCAGGCCGTAGCCGAAGCCGGCGCAGGCGGCCGAGATGTCGAAGGCCGGGGCGGTGCCGCAGCCGAGCCGCTCGGCGATCTCGGTGGCGATCGCGGGGGTCTGCTTGAAGTGCGAGACGGTCGAGACGATCACGCCGCCGATCTGGTCGGCGGTGATCCCGGCCTGGGCGATGGCCTTGCCGGCCGCCTGGACCGACATCTCGGCGACGGACTCGTCCGGGCCGGCCCAGCGGCGCTCGGCGATCCCGCTGCGGGTGCGGATCCACTCGTCCGAGGAGTCGATCCACTCCAGGACCTCGGAGTTGGGGATGACCCGGACCGGACGGTAGCCGCCGACGCCGTGGATGCGCGCGTACTGCGCGCCGTTCACCGGGCGGATCTGGGGCTTGGTCATGCCTGGGTCTCCTGCTCCTGACCGCCGTGCTCCGCGACGAGCGCGCGGGCCTTGTCGAGATCGGCGGGGGTCTTGAGGGCGAGCGTGGCCACACCCTTGAGGTTGCGCTTGAGCAGTCCGGTGAGGGTGCCCGCGGGGGACAGCTCGATCACGGCCGTCGCGCCCAGCTGCCCGAGGGTCTCCATGCAGAGGTCCCAGCGGACGGGGTTGGAGACCTGCGACACCAGGCGCGAGAGCACCTCGGCGCCGGACTCCACGACCGCGCCGTCCCGGTTGGAGACGTAGCGGACCAGCGGGTCGGCCGCGGTCAGGGTCGGGGCCAGCTTGCCCAGCCGCTCGACGCCCGGGGCCATGTGCTCGGTGTGGAAGGCACCGGCCACCTTGAGGGTGATCAGCTTGGCGCGCTCCGGCGGGTCCGCCTTCAGTGCCTCCAGCTGGGCCAGCGTGCCGGCGGCGACGATCTGGCCGCCGCCGTTGTTGTTGGCCGCGGTCAGGCCGTGCTCGGCGAGCTTCGCCGCGACCTCCTCCGGCTCGCCGCCGAGCACGGCGAGCATGCCGGTCTCGGTGACGGCGGCGGCCTCGGCCATGGCCTGGCCGCGCTCGCGCACGAAGGTCAGCGCGTCGTGGGCGGTGAGCACTCCGGCGCCGGCGGCGGCGGTGATCTCACCGACGCTGTGGCCGGCCACGGCGCCGACCAGCTTGCGGGCGGCGTCCTCGTCCGGGAACAGCTCCCGGGCGGTCACCAGACCGGCGGCGACCAGCAGCGGCTGGGCGACGGCGGTGTCCTTGATCTCCTCGGCGGACGCCTCGGTGCCGGCGTGCACCAGGTCGAGCCCGGCGACCTCCGACCAGCCGCGCAGGCGGTCGGCGACGCCGTCGAGCTCCAGCCAGGGGCTGAGGAAACCGGGGGACTGGGCACCCTGTCCAGGGGCGACGATTACGAGCACGGTTCAACCCTCTCTCGCCAGGCGCCCAGGGGCGGGTAGGCGACGGTAACGAAGAAAACCATCCGGGATTGTATGGTCCCTACACTCCGGCTCAGCCGGGCTCTCCGACGGCGCCCAGCCGGCCGAGGGCCAGCGCGATCCGCAGCGTGAACGCCGAACGTACGTCGGAGGGGGCGTACCCCGTGACGTCAGTCACACGTCGCAGCCGGTAGCGCACCGTGTTGGGGTGCACAAAGAGCATCCGGGCCGCGCCCTCCAGCGAGGAGGCCTGCTCCAGGTAGACGCTCAGCGTCTCCAGCAGGGCGGAGCCGGCCTCGTCCAGCGGTGTGTAGATCTCCTCCACCAGCTGACGGCGCGCGGCCTGGTCGCCGGCCAGCGCCCGCTCGGGCAGCAGGTCGTCGGCCAGCACCGGGCGGGGGGCGTCCGGCCAGGCGGCGCAGGCGCGCAGGCCGGCCGCGGCGGCGTGGGCCGAGCGGGTCGCGGAGAGCAGGTCGGGCACGGTCGGGCCGACCACCACCGGGCCCGGCGCGAACTGGCCGATCAGCGCCCGGGCCGCGTGCACCGGCTCCTTGTCGCCGCCGACCACGACCACCAGGCGCTTGCCCAGCACCCCGGTCAGCACGTTCAGCTTGGCGTAGCGGGCGGCCCGGCGGATCGCCTCGACCACCAGCTCGCTGTCGCCGTCCGGCGCGCTGCCCATCACCACCCGGACCTGGCTGGGCTGGCCCCAGCCGAGCGCCGCGGCCCGCGAGAGCACGCCCTCGTCGGCGTCGCCGGACAGCAGCGAGTTGACCACCAGCGCCTCCAGGCGGGCGTCCCAGGCGCCGCGCGCCTCGGCGGCCTGGGCGTACACCTGGGCGGTCGCGAAGGCGATCTCCCGGGCGTAGACCAGCACCGACTCGCGCATGTCGGCCTCGTCGCCGGGCGCGGCCACCTCCTCGATGGCCTCCTCCATCACCTCGATCGTGGTGCGGATCAGCTCGACGGTCTGGCGCAGGGTGATCGCCCTGGTCAGCTCGCGCGGGGCGGTGCCGAAGACGTCGGTGGAGATCGCCTGGGCGGCGTCGGGGTGGCGGTACCACTCGGTGAACGCGGCGATGCCGGCCTGGGCGACCAGGCCGATCCAGGACCGGTGCTCCGGCGGCATCCGCCGGTACCAGCCGAGCTGGTCGTCCATCCGCGAGATCGCGGCGGTGGCCAGCTTGCCGGAGGACTTCTCCAGCCGCTTGAGCGTCGCCGCCCGGCGCTCGGCGCGCTCGGCGGCGTTTCTGCGCTCCTGCGCGGTCAGGCGGGGCGCCGCGCGGCCCGGGCGGTCGCGGCCCGACCGGGCGGTCGGGCTCTTCCCGGTGGGGTCGGGTGCGGGGCTGGAGCTGGGGTCGTTCGTGGAGTTCGTGGAGGCGGCTGGCACAAGGACAAGACTGCCTCACGTGAGTGACTGCTCGTGCACAATCCCCGGCGGAGCGGCACGGTGGCAAGAGTCACACTCCGATGCCCACCCACTACGGTGGGGGCGTGACCGAAGCCGCCGCCCGCCCCCGTGCCGACCTGCGCCGCACCGCCGAGCGCTACCGCTCCGCCCCGGCCGAGGGCGTCGAGACCAGGCACGCGTTCTCCTTCTCCGGCCACTACGACCCGAAGAACACCCACTTCGGCGCGCTGCTCGCGTGCAACGAGGAACTCCTCGCCCCCGGGGCCGGGTTCGAGGAGCACAAGCACCGGGACACCGAGATCCTCACCTGGGTGCTGGAGGGCGCGCTGGCCCACCGGGACTCGCAGGGCCACAGCGGGGTGGTCCGGCCCGGGACGGTCCAGTACCTCAGCGCCGGCTCCGGCGTCACCCACACCGAGCGAAACGTCGGCGGTGCCACCGGTCCGGTCCGCTTCGTCCAGATGTGGCTCCAACCGGACGAGTTCGACGCGCCCCCCGCGTACGGCCTGCGCAAGGTGGAACCGGTGGACGGCGGGTTGACGCTACTGGCCTCCGGGCTGGAGCGCGACGCCGGGACGGACGCCCTGCGGCTGCGCCGCGGCGACGCCGCGCTCTGGCTGGCCACCGCAGGGCCGTGGCAGCCGCTGCCGCCGCTGCCCGAGGCGCCCTGGCGGTACGCCCACCTGACGGCCGGCTCGCTGGGCTACCGGACCGTCCCCGGGCCCAAGGGCGCCGGCCGCTCGATGGTGCCGGGCGACAGCGTGCGGATCACCGGCGAGGCCTTCGCCGATCCGGCGGCGGGCGAGACCGGCGCCGAACTCCTGCTCTGGGAGATGCACTCGCCGGTCTCGTACGGCTAGCCGTACGGCTCGGCTCAGCCCTTCGCGAGCTCTGCCAGGACGGCGTCCGAGAAGGCCGGCCAGGCCTCGACCGCCCACGGGCCGAAGTCCCGGTCGGTGAGCGCGACGCAGGCCACACCGGCCCGCGGGTCCACCCACAGGAAGGTGCCGGACTGGCCGAAGTGCCCGAAGGTCCCGGGGGAGTTGGCGGAGCCGGTCCAGTGCGGGCTCTTTTCGTCGCGGATCTCGAAGCCGAGGCCCCAGTCGTTCGGGCGCTGGTGGCCGTAGCCGGGCAGCACGCCGCTGGTTCCGGGGAAGGCGACCTCGCGGGTGGCCCGCAGGACGGTGGACGGGTCCAGCAGCTTGGGCGCCTGCAGCTCGGCGGCGAACCGGGCGAGGTCGGCGACGGTGGACAGGCCGCCGGCGCCGGCCGGGGACTTGTGCGCGGTGTGGAGCAGGGTGTCCGTCATGCCCAGCGGCTCGAACACCGCCTCGGCGACGTAGCGGGAGAACTCGATCCCGGCGGCCTCGGACAGTGCCCGGGCCAGCGCGTCGAAGCCCGCGTTGGAGTAGAGCCGGCGCTTGCCGGGCTCACCGAACACCCGGTCCTCGTCGAAGCCCAGGCCGGAGGTGTGCGCGAGCAGGTGGCGGACGGTCGCCCCGGGCGGCCCGGCCGGGTCGTCCAGCTCGAACACGCCCTCCTCGACGGCGACCAGCGCCGCGTACGAGGTGAGCAGCTTGGTGACCGAGGCGAGCGGGAACAGGTGCTGCTGCGGCCCGTGCGCGCCCAGCACAGCGCCGTCCGCCCCCCGGACCACGGCCGCCGCGGCATGGGGCACCGGCCAGTTCTCGATCATCCGCAAGCTCTCCATGGGCCCGACTCTAGTCGCCGGGAAATCCGCCGGAGAAGGTGGTGGCGGAGCCACCCGGGTAGCGGCTTGCTTGGAGTGCACTCGAAGTCGGTAGCGTCGTTCACGTCGCACAGGACAGGGGGAACGAGCGATGGCCACACCCGAACGCGTCGAGATCGACCTGCGCAGCTGCTCCGAGGTGTTCAGCAGCCCGGCCGGCGATCCGGACCGCTCGCCGCGGCACACCATCAGCGAGGTCGCCGCGGCCAGCGGACTGACCGCCCACACCCTGCGCTGGTACGAGCGGATCGGCCTGCTGGACCCGGTCGGCCGGGCCGCGGGGGGCCGGCGCCGCTACTGCGACGCCGACCTGCACCGGCTGGCCTTCCTGGGCCGGCTGCGGCTGACCGGCATGTCCGTGGCGGACATGCTCAAATACGTGGACATGGCCCGCCAGGGCGAGCGGACCTACGAGGACCGGCGGCTGCTCCTGGAGGCCCAGCGCGAGGAGGTCCGGCAGCGGATCGTGGACCTCCAGGCCACCCTCGCCGTCCTCGACCACAAGATCGATCTCTATGCCGGGAAGGTCGCCGACCGCACCGGTACCCCGGTCCAATGCCAGAACATCCGTGTAGAGGAAGAGCAGAGCGCATGACTCAGACCGTCCTTCCCACCGTCGAACTCGGCACCGGAGGCCCGCTGGTGGGCGTCCAGGGCCTCGGCTGCATGGGCATGAGCGAGTTCTACGGCCACACCGACACCGGTGAGGCGCTCGCCACCCTGGACGCCGCCCTGGAGGCCGGCGTCACCCTCTTCGACACCGCCGACATGTACGGCTCCGGCCGCAACGAGGAGCTGATCGGCCCCTTCGTCCGGGCCAACCGGGACAAGGTGGTGCTCGCCACCAAGTTCTCCATCGTGCGCTCCGCGGAGGACGCCTCCGTCCGAGGCATCCGCAACGACCCGGAGTACATCCGGACCGCGGTCGACGCCTCGCTGCGCCGCCTCGGCGTCGACGTGATCGACCTGTACTACATGCACCGCCGCGACCCGGCCGTGCCGCTGGCCGACTCGGTCGGCGCCATGGCCGAGCTGGTGAAGGCCGGCAAGGTGCGCCACCTCGGCCTGTCCGAGGTGACCGGGGCGGAGCTGCGCGAGGCGCACGCGATCCACCCGATCGCCGCGCTGCAGTCCGAGTGGTCGGTGTTCGCCCGCGACGTCGAGCGCACGGCGGTGCCGGCCGCCGCGGAGCTGGGCGTCGCCTTCGTGCCGTACTCGCCGCTCGGGCGCGGGTTCCTGACCGGCGCCTTCCAGAACGCCGAGGAGCTCCCGGCGGACGACTTCCGCCGGAACTTCCCGCGCTTCACCGGCGACAACGCCGCCGCCAACGGCGAACTGCTCGCCCCGCTGCGGGAGATCGCGGCGGCCCACGGCGTGACGCTCGCCCAGGTCGCGCTGGCCTGGGTGCACCAGCGGGCCGAGGTGCACGGACTGGCCGTGGTGCCGATCCCGGGCACCCGCAAGCGCAGCCGGCTCGCCGAGAACACCGCGGCGGCGACGCTGCGGCTGACCGCCGAGGAACTGGCGCTGCTGGAGCCGGTGGCCGGCCGGGTGGCGGGCAACCGCTACGCGGACATGAGCTCGACCTCGGCCGCGCGCGAGTAGCCGGACGCCGACGGCCCGGCGGGGCCGGGGAGTCCGTTCGGCGCTCCCCGGCCCCGCCGCGTCGGGTTCAGACCGTACGGCCGGTCCAGGCGGCCAGCCGGGTGTGCACGTCGGCGTCCTCGGCGACCGGCCGGACGGCGGCGAACGGGACGCCCGGCCCCCGCCGTTCGGTCGGCAGCGCGGACTCGGCGATGCCCAGCGCGGTCCGCGCCAGGTCGTCGTCCAGGGCGAAGCCGTTGTCCAGGGCGACGGCGATGTCCCAGGAGTGGGTCACCAGCTCCATCAGGTAGCCGCCCACCGCCGCCGCGCCGGGCACCTCGCCCCAGGGGACGACGGTCGGGCGGCCGAGCTTGGCGTCGTCCGCCCAGGCGGCGGTCACCCGGGCCCGGGCGCGGCCCAGCGCGGCCGGCCAGCCCTCGTCCGAGGGGTCCTCGATGGCGGGCACGGCGTCCCGGGCATGGCCGCCCTCGCCCAAGTAGGCGAACCGGTGGACGCCGCCGACCACGTGGTTCAGCAGCTCGCGCAGGGTGAACTCGGGGCAGGGCGTGGGCCGTTCGAGGTCGGCCGGGGTGATCGTGGCGAACAGCTTCTCCAGCTGGTCGAGGGCGCTGCGGTACTGCGGGCGGGCATCCTGGACGGCGGTCATCCGTGCTCAACTCCCTGGTGTCGGGTGGTTTTTCGGGCTCGGAACGCAATCTCCCAGTAAAACCTGACAGTTGCCGTCAGGATTACTGGGATTCTTGGTGCATGAAGGCCGACCGCCTGCTCTCGATCCTCCTGCTGCTCCAGACCCGCGGCCAGGTGTCCGCCACCGAACTCGCCGAGCGGCTGGAGGTGTCCGTCCGCACCATCTACCGCGACGTCGAGTCGCTCTCCGCCGCCGGGGTGCCGGTGTTCACCGAACGCGGGCGGCACGGCGGCATCGGCCTGCTGCCCGGCTACCGCACCGACGTCACCGGCCTGACCGCGGACGAGGCCAGGGCGCTGTTCGTGCTCTCCGCCCAGGGCGCGCACAGCGACCTCGGGCTGGACGGCGCGCTCGGCTCGGCGCTGCGCAAGGTGATGGCGGCGCTGCCGGCCCCGCACCGGCCCGGCGCCGAGCGGATCAGCGAGCGGATCCTGGTCGACCCGGCCCGCTGGATGCAGACCCCAGGCGCGGCCGGCCCCGCCGCCGGGCCGGACCTCGGCGAACTGCAGTACGCCGTCTTCGCGGACCGGCGGCTGCGGCTGCGCTACCGGCACGGCGGCACGCCCGCGCCGGTGGAGTACACCGTCGACCCGTACGGGCTGGTGAGCAAGGCCGCGGTCTGGTACCTGGTGGCCGACCTGCACGGCGAGCCGCGGCTGTTCCGGGCCGACCGGGTGCTGGCCGCCGAGACCACCGAGGAGGCGGTGCGGCGCCGGGCCGGGGTCGGGCTCGGCGACGTCTGGGCGGTGCTGCGCGAGCAGGTGGAGCGGCTGCCGAAGGACGTGCCGGTGCGGGTGCGGGTTCGGCGCGGACGGCTGGACATGTTCCTGCGCATCCACGGCGGCCGGGTCACCGCCCCGCCGCCGGAGCCGGGTGCGGGGCCGGCCGAGGAGTGGGCCGAGGTGGCGATGGCCTTCCCGGCCCCGGCGGCCGTCCGGTCGCTGCTGGCCTTCGGGGCGGAGGTCGAGGTGCTGGCCCCGCCGGCCGCCCGGCGGGAGCTCGCCCGGGCGGCGGCGGACGCCCTGCGGTTGTACCAGGAGCAGGGTGCCTAGGCGCCGGGCGTTCAGGCGCCGGGCCGCTACTGGTCGGGGTTCGGCCGGAGCACGTCCTGGTAGTGGCCGAGCGAGATCGCCGCGAAGTTGTGCAGGCTGTCGGTGCCCTCGCTGAAGTAGCCGTTGTGGCCGACCGCGCGGGCCGAGGAGATCTGCTCGGAGCCGAAGCCGCTCGCCGTCGGGTCGGCGCCGTGGCCGAGCCCGCCGACCTCCAGGAACGGCACGTTGCCGATCCAGTCGCTGGGGTTGCGGGTGGCCCAGACGTGCACGCCGGCGCCCAGCTCGGTGGTGCTCTGCACGCCCATGCCCGGGCTGCCGAAGACCATCAGGTCGGTGATGCCGGAGGTGTCGGACGGCGAGGCGGCCGCGCGCGGGATCTCCGGGGCGGCGGTGCCACAGACCACCGAGCCGTACGAGTGGCAGAGCAGCGACGGCGGCGCGTCCGGCCGGGTGGTCTCCTTGAGCCCGGCGAGCAGCCGCTCCAGCCGGGGGGCGGCGACGTCGGCGAGCCGGGAGGTGGCCGCGTCCGGGCCGAGGCCGGAGGGGGTGACGTAGCCGGTCCAGGAGATCACGGCGGTCCGGGTGCCCGCCGCCTGGTGCCGCTCCTCGGCGTACAGGGCGCGGGCCATCCCGGCCGGGGAGCGCAGTGGATCCGCGGCCTGGTCGTGGTGGCCGAGGTCGGCGTCCGAGCCGGGGACGAGCACGGAGATCCGCTCGGCGTCGGCGAGGTCGCCCCACACCTCGGTGACCAGGCCGCGGCCGCGCGGGTCGAAGGCCAGGATCTGCCGGTCCGGGGCGAGCAGGTGTTCGACGTCGTTGGCGCGGGAGACGGCCAGCGCGCGGGTGTCGGAGTCCAGCTTGCGGTCCGCGGCGCGGGCCCGGGCCTGGTCGCGCTCGGCGGCCAGGGCGATCCGGTTGGCGCGGTAGCGCAGGTCCAGCGGGGCGCCGTCGTAGTTGCCGACGACCAGCGGGTAGTCCTGGATCAGCCGGTCCAGCTCGGTGGGCGCGAGCGAGGCGAAGAACGCCGCGGCGGCGGCCGGCGTGGTGATGGCCGGGTCGGGCAGGGAGCGGCCGAAGGAGTGGTCCTGGATCCAGGCGGCGCTGCCGGCCGGAGGCGTGGAGATCGCCAGCTGTTCGGAGGAGACCGCGGCCGCGGCGGCGGAGGCTCCGGCGTCGGCGAGCACCGCGCAGCCGGCGAACGCCCCGATCAGTACCCGCTTCCAGCGTCGACGGTTGCGCACCGCACCAACTCCCTTGGGGCCCGTCACCGTTTCGCGGGCGGTGCCCGGAGGGTGCGATGGTTCTGCTGACTTCCCTGCGCAAGCCTAGGGCGCCCGAAGGGGCGGCGGGAACGCCTAAACTGTGGGATGGATCACATGAACCGGGGGTGTCCTCACGGCGTCTCCCAGTGGTTCGGGCGGCGCGTGCGGTCGGGTGCGACACGGGCCGGCGGGGTGGCGCTCAGGCGTCGAACTCGCGCACCAGGCGCTTCGGCGCCGTCCGCCGCCAGGCCTCGGTGACCAGGTCGTGCAGCTCGTCCCGGTCCACCAGGTCCAGCCGGACGCTCACCCAGCCGTGCCGCCCGACGTACGGGGCGGAGGAGAACACCTCGGGTTCGGCGGCGAGCAGTTCGGCCTGGTCCTCGGGGGAGGCCTTCACGCTGACGCGCTCCCCGTCGGGTGCGCCCATCGCGAAGATCCGGCCGCGGACCCGCAGCGTCTCGATGTCCCAGGTCGGCTCCTGGACGGCCTCGGGCAGGGCCAGACCCATCGCGCGGAACTCGTCGAACGTCACCATGGCGGCAGGGTAGGGCAGGGCGCCGACAGCGCGCCCCCGGCGCGCGGCACGGCGCACCGGGGGCGGCTCACGCCTGGCGTGCCGTCACACCACGCCCAGCGCGTACGCGGCGAACAGCGCCGCCGCCGCCCCGGCCACCGTCTTGCCGCCCCGCGAGAAGGCCGTCCACGGGCCGTCGAACCGGCGGGTGAACCAGCCGACCGCCACCAGTACGGCGCCGAACAGCGGCAGCAGCGCCAGCCGGGCGGCCACCCAGCCGAGCGAGTCCGGCGCGGTGGTCAGGCCCGGGACGGCGCCCAGGGCGGCCGCGCCTGGCACCGCGACCGCGAGCATCGCGCTCTGGTGCCAGCAGAAGACCGTCATCGCCGACAGGTTGACCACCACGACCGGCAGCCACAGCAGCGGGCGGCGGGTCAGCAGCCGGCCCAGCCGCTCCCGCAGCAGCACCGCGGCGCCGCACTGGAACGCGGCCAGGGCGAGCACCAGCAGGGACGGCGGGTGCGAGTTGGTTCGCGCGGCCCCGGGCACGCCGACCATGCTGGCCGGGTAGTGGAAGACCAGCAGCAGCGCGGCGAACAGCGCGCCGCCGCCGAGCAGCAGCACCCGGGCCGCCGGGCGGCCGAGCCGGCCCTGCGCCCAGAGCACGCCCAGCTGGTAGCCGAACAGCCAGCCCGGCAGGATGTTCAGCAGCGCCACCCAGGACGGCACCGCCCCGGCCCACGGCCCGTACCGGAGCAGGTCGACGGCGGCGACCACGACCACCGGCAGGCCCGCCGACCAGCCGCCGAGCCGGCGCCCAGCGGCCACGCAGAGCGGGGTGAGCGCGGTCAGCCCCAGGTAGACGGCGATGTACCAGAGCGGCTGCACCACCAGGGTGGCGCCGGTGCGCAGGGTGTCCGCGGGGACGCCGAGCGCGGGCAGCAGCGGGACCAGCGCCGCCCAGACGGCCGCCACCCCGAGCACCGGGCGCAGCAGCCGGACGGTACGGGCCCACAGCCAGTCGCGGGTCCGCAGGCCCTTGGCCCGGGCGCGCTCCAGCGAGCGGACCGAGGAGTGGCCGCCGACCAGGAAGAACACCCCGAGCATCTGGAGCACCCAGCTGAGCGGGGCGAAGAAGTCGAGGGTGGAGAGCGGACTGGCGTTGTGCAGGGCGCCGTCGGGGGTGCGGGTGAAGCCGCCGAGCATCCAGTGTCCGACGGGCACGGCGAGCAGGGCCAGGGCGCGCAGCCCGTCCAGGGCGCGGTCGCGGTCGGCCGGGGTCTTCGCGTCGACGCGGGCGGCGGCGCGGCGCAGGGCGGTGAGCGGGCTGGGGGTGGTGGTGCCGGCCATGGCGTGGTGTTCCTTCCGGTGCGGGCGGTCAGGCGCGGCCGAGCGCGACGTCGGCGTAGGCGGCGAGGGAGGCGGTGCCGGGGGCGAAGTAGCCGGTGTGGCCGTGGGATCCGGTGGCGGGCAGCGGGCGGGCCCCGAAGCCGGTGCCGGTCGGGTCGGCGCCGTGGCCGAGGCCGAACAGCCGGACGTTGGGCACCTCGCCGATCCAGTCGGAGCCGTTGCGGGCGGTGGCCCAGAGCGGAACGCCGGGGTCGAGGTCGGCGGCCGAGTCGACGCCCATGCCGGGCGAGCCGAGCACCACCACGCCGGAGGCCTGCGCGGGCGTGGGGCGGGCCAGGCCGCAGACCACGGAGCCGTAGCTGTGGCAGAACACGGTGGGCGGGGCCTGTGGGCGGGTGGTGACGGCGAGTCCGTCGAGCAGTCGGGTGAGGCGCGGGGCGCCGGCCCGGGCCAGGTCCTCGGTGGCGGCGTCCGGGCCGAGGCCGAGCGGGGTGGTGTAGCCGGCCCAGGCGATCACGGCGGTCTGCCGGTCGGTGGCGTCCAGGAGGGCGCGGGCCATGCCGGCGGGGGTGCCGTACGGGTCGGAGGTGCGGTCGAAGCGGAGCAGGTCGATGTCCGAGCCGGGGACGATCACGGCGGTGCGGCGGGCGGTGGCGAGGTCGCCGTACACCTCGGCGACCTGGCCGCGGCCGCGCGGGTCGAAGGCGAGGACCTGGCGGCCGCCGTCCAGCAGGGCGCGGTAGTGCTCGGCCCGGGTGCGGGCGGCCGCGTGGTCCTGCGGGGTGAGCGCGGGGTCGGTGGCCCGGGCGAGTTCGCGGGTGCGTTCGGCGGCCAGGGCGAGGGCGTTGGCCCGGTACCGGAGGGCGACCGGGGCGCCGTCCAGGTTGCCGACCACCAGCGGGTGCCGGGCGGCCAGGGCCTCCTGCGTGGCCGGGGCCAACCCGGCGAAGAACGCGGCGACAAGGGCCGGGGTGGCGGTGGCCGGGTCGGGCGGCCGCAGGCCGAGCGAGGTGTCGGCGGTCCAGGCGGCGCTGCCGGGCGGCGGGCCGGTGACGGGGGTCTGGGTGTCGGCGGCCCAGCCGCCCGTGCCGAGCGCCACCGCCAGTGCCAGCGCGGTGGCGGCGATCGCCCGTCTGGTCCGGAACCTGCGCATGTCCGTGCTCCCCCTCGTCGGCGCGGCCGCCGAGTCGGTTCGGCGTCCGGTGGAGAGGAAGGTAGGAACGCGACGGCCCCGCGGACGTCACACCGCGGGGCCAACTCCCGGGTGCTACCCGGGTATCAGGGGGGCCGCCCGAGCGGGCGGGCGCCGGCTACTGACCCGGTGCCACCAGGCCCGACTCGTAGGCCAGGACGACCGCCTGGGCGCGGTCGCGCAGGCCGAGCTTGGCGAGGATCCGCCCGATGTGCGTCTTGACGGTCTGCTCGGCGAGCACCAGTCCGGCGGCTATCTCCTGGTTGGACAGGCCGCGGGCGATCAGCTCCAGCACCTCGGTCTCGCGCGGGGTCAGGCCGTTGAGCCGCACCTTGGGGTCGCGGCGCTTCGCCGGGCGGGTGCGGGCGAAGTCCTCGATCAGCCGGCGGGTCACCGAGGGGGCGAGCAGCGCCTCGCCGGCGGCGACCACCCGGACCGCGGCGATCAGGTCGGCCGGCGGGGCGTCCTTGAGCAGGAAGCCGCTGGCCCCGGCGCGCAGCGCCTCGTACACGTAGTCGTCCACGTCGAAGGTGGTCAGCATCAGCACCTTGGGCCGGTGGGCGCCGGGCACCTCGGGGTCGAGCAGCCGCCGGGCCGCCTCCAGGCCGTCCATGACGGGCATCCGGACGTCCATCAGCACCACGTCCGGGTGGGTGCGGCCGTTGACCTCCAGGGCCTGGGCGCCGTCCGCCGCGTCCCCCACCACGTCGATGTCGCTCTGGGCGTTGAGCAGGGCCGCGAAGCCGGCGCGCACCATGGCCTGGTCGTCGACGATGATCACGCGGATGGTCATGCGGTGGTCTCCCGGGGGGTGTCGGGGCTGTCGGGGCGGTCGAGGGGCAGGACGGCGGCCACCTTGAAGCCGCCGTCCGGCAGCGGACCGGTGTCCAGCCTGCCACCGACCAGCCGGACGCGTTCGCGCATTCCGACCAGCCCCTGCCCGGTGCCCTCCGCCGAGGCCTCCAGCGACTCGGTGGGTTGCGGCGGGGGCGCGTTGACCACCGTCACCAGCAGCGCCGGACCGTCCGTGGTCAGCGAGACCCAGGTCCGCGCGCCGGGGGCGTGCCGCACCACGTTGGCCAGCGCCTCCTGCACGATCCGGTACGCGGACAGCCCGACGGCCTGCGGCGCCTGGCCTGCCAGGTCCGCCGCGTCCGGCTCCAGGGTCAGTTCGGCCGCCACCCCGGCCCGGCCCACCGTCTCGACCAGCTGGGCGAGTTGACCGACCCCGGGCTGGGGCGCCTTGTCCCCGCCGGACTCCTCGCTGCGCAGCACGCCGAGCAGCCGGCGCATCTCGGCCAGTGACTCGCGGGCGGTGCCGGCTATCGCGGTGAACTCCTCGGCGGCCTCGTCCGGTACGCCGCCGATCCGGTACGGCGCGCTGGCCGCCTGCACCGCGATGACCGACATGTGGTGGGCCACCACGTCGTGCAACTCCCGTGCGATCCGGGCTCGTTCCTCCAGCAGCGTGCGGCGTTCGCGCTCGACCTCGCTGATCTGCTCCTGCTCGGTGAGCAGTCGGCGGGCCACGGCGCGGTCCCGGACGGCCCAGCCGAGCAGCAGCGCGGCGCCGCTGAGCGCGATCAGCAGCACGGTCGTGCCGTCGCCGGGCCGGGGCAGGCCGAGGGTGGTGGTGACCACGGTGAGCAGGACGGTGGCGACCCAGACCGAGACCAGGGTGGCCCGGCTCTCCCGCAGCGCGAGGGCGAGCAGCAGGAAGACGTACCCGATGATCATCGGAGCCGTCCACGGCCAGCTGCCCATCACCTGCTCGTGGCGGGCGGTGATGGCGGCGGTGGCGACCAGGGTGGCGGCGCTGATCCACCAGGCGGCCAGCGGCCGGGTGACGGCGAGGAACAGCGGCGTGGTCTGGGCGACGGTCAGCGCGCCGGCCACCGGCACCGCCAGGCCGTAGAAGCCGACCAGGTTGACGATCCCGGTGGGGATCAGCGAGGCCTGCAGGATGATCACGACGATGTACGGGAGCCGGCGCACCCAGCGCCGGCGGGAGTCCCCGAGCAGCGGGGTGTGGTCCTCGCTCGGGGTGGTCAGGTGGTGCCGCAGGGTGCGCAGTTGGCGCAGCGCGAACCCGCGGCCGTCGGCTCTGGTGGGTGTCTTCATCGGGGGCCACCCTAGGCGGCCTGGCCCGTGTCGGGCGTCGGACTGGAGCGCGAACTTCCGGGTGGTACCGGGGCATCGGGTGATACCCCGGTATGACGGGCGGGGCCCGGGCGGTACCGCGGGTGGGTGGTGCTACGGGCGCCAGTGGCCGGCCAGGGCGGGGCCGAGCTGGTCGAAGTAGCGCTCGATCACCGCGACCATGCCCTCGGGGCCGGCCGGCTCGCGTTCGGCGCTCCAGGCCAGGTGGGCCGAGCGCAGCAGGCTGGCGAAGACGGCGGCGAGCACGGCCGGGCGCAGGTCCTCGGCCGGGTCCAGGCCCTCGCGTTCGGCGAGCACCTGGATCACCACCTGCTCCTGCTCGGTGACCCGGCGCAGGTGGGCGGCGAGCAGCGGGGGCGTCTCCTCGATCATCCGCATGAGTTCGAGGGCGCTGTGGATCGAGTCGGGGCCGGAGCCCTCCGCGCTGCCGAGGTCGAGCCAGGCCTTGACGATCGCGGCGCGCAGGGCCTGGAGCGGGGTCTCCTCGGCCGGGCGGCGGCGCAGGCACGCGATGAAGTAGTCCTCGGCCACGGCCATCACGGCGAGCGCGACCTCGTCCTTGTTGGCGAAGTAGCGGAAGAAGGTGCGCTGGGAGACGTCGACGGCGGAGGCGATCTCGTCGACGGTCGTGTGGGCGAAGCCCTGCCGGAGGAAGAGCACGTGGGCGGCCTGGATCAGGGCGGTCCGGGTCTGCTGCTTCTTGCGCTCGCGCAGCCCCGGTGTGCGGGCGGGGCCCTCCGGGGCGTCGGTGGTGCGGGGGGCGTGAGCGGCCATGGCGGGGGCCTTCCGGAGCGCGGGGTGGGGCGGGTGGGAGCACAACCTTAGCGCTCTGACAAATGTCAGTGCTGGTCAGAAGTCACTGTTTGCCGTATGTCAGAGGCTGACATAATCTGCCGTGGTGGCGTCCGTCGGGCCGGGGCACCTGTGGGGACGGGTGGGCCGGGGCGCCACGACCACGTCCTGAACCGAGCCACGCCCCCGGAGGGCCCAGATGAGCCAGTCCGTCGTGAAGAACTCCGAGGCGGACGCACCGCCGCCGCCGAATCCACCGTCGGGGGGCGGCCTCAAGGGGCACCCCTGGCTGACTCTGCTGACCGTCGCGGTCGGCGTCATGATGGTCGCGCTGGACGGCACGATCGTCGCCATCGCCAACCCGGTGATCCAGGAGAAGCTGCACGCGGCGCCCTCCGAGATCCAGTGGGTCACCAGCGGCTACCTGCTGGCCCTGGCGGTCTTCCTGATCACCGCCGGCAAGATCGGTGACCGCTTCGGCCACAAGAGCACCTTCCTGGTCGGCGCGGTGGGCTTCGCCGCCACCTCGGCCGCGATCGGCTTCGCTGGCAACATCCAGACCGTGATCGCCTTCCGGGTGCTCCAGGGCCTGTTCGGCGCGCTGCTCCAGCCGGCCGCGCTCGGCCTGCTGCGCGGGGCCTTCCCGGCCGAGAAGCTCAACATGGCGATCGGCATCTGGGGCGGCGTGATCGGCGCCTCCACCGCGGCCGGTCCGATCGTCGGCGGCCTGCTGGTCGAGCACGTCAGCTGGGAGTCGGTGTTCTTCATCAACATCCCGGTCGGCCTGATCGCGCTGGCGCTGGGCCTGTGGATCCTCAGGGACGTCCGGGCCGAGAACGCCGCCAAGTCCTTCGACCTGCCGGGCATCGCGCTGCTCTCGGTGGGGATGTTCGCGCTGGTCTTCGGCATCATCAAGGCCCCCGAGTGGGGCTGGGGCGACACCAGGACGCTGCTGTTCCTGGGCGGCGCGGTGGTCCTGATGGTGCTGTTCGCGTTCTGGCAGGGCCGGGCGAAGGAGCCGCTGGTCCCGCTCGGCCTGTTCCGCTCGGTGCCGCTGTCGGCGGGCGTGCTGCTGATGGTGCTGATGGCCTTCGCGTTCTTCGGCGCGCTCTTCTTCGTGACCTTCTACCTCCAGAACGTGCACGGGATGAAGCCGGTCGAGGCGGGCGTCCACCTGCTGCCGATGACCGGCATGATGATCGTCGGTTCGCCGCTGGCCGGCATCGCGATCGGCAAGCTGGGCCCGCGCATCCCGATCGTGGCCGGCATGCTGATCACCACCGCCGCGATGTTCGGCATGTCCACCCTGGAGACCGACTCCGGCAACGGCGTGATGTCGCTCTGGTTCGTCCTGCTGGGCCTCGGCCTCAGCCCGGTCATGGTCGGCGCCACCGAGGTGGTCGTCGGCAACGCCCCGCTGGAGCTCTCCGGCGTGGCCGGCGGCCTCCAGCAGGCCGCGATGCAGGTCGGCGGCAGCCTCGGCACCGCGGCGCTGGGCGCGCTGATGGCCGCGAAGGTCGGCGACGTGCTGCCGGGCAACTGGGCCAAGGCCGGCCTGCCGCCGGTCGAGGGCACGGCGGGCGAGGGCCTCAAGCAGGCCGCCCAGCTCGGCATCGCCCCGCCGGCCCCGGCCGGCACCCCGCAGCAGGCGGTGGACGCGATGGCCGGCGCCGTCCACGAGTCCTTCGTGAGCGGCATGTCGCTCGCCTTCGCGGTGGCCGCCGTGGTGGCCTTCGCCGCCGCCGTGCTCGGCCTGCTCACCCGCCGCGGCACCACCGACGCGGGCCCGGCCGTGCACATCTGACGGGCGCCCCCGACGCCGCAACGCCACGGCCCCGGACTCCTCGGAGTCCGGGGCCGTCGTGGTGCTCCCGCCGTCAGGCGCGCGAGTGCGCGGCGCACGCCGAAGGGCCGGACCCCCGTACGGGAGTCCGGCCCCTCAGTGCCTACGGGCTGATCAGGCTTCGCCGCCGGCGGCACCCGGGTCGGCCGCGGCCACGTCCAGCAGCTGGTAGCGGTCGATCGCGTCCTTCAGCGCCGAGCGGTCGATCTTGCCCTGCTTGGCGAGCTCGGTGAGCACCCCCAGGACGACCGACTGCGCGTCGATGTGGAAGAAGCGACGGGCCGCGCCACGGGTGTCGGCGAAGCCGAAGCCGTCGGCACCCAGCGACTGGTACTGGCCCGGCACCCAGCGGGCGATCTGGTCCGGCACCGCGCGCATCCAGTCGGACACCGCGACGACCGGGCCCTCGGAGCCCTGGAGCTTCTGGGTGACGTACGGCACCCGCTGCTGCTCCTCGGGGTGCAGCAGGTTGAACTCCTCGGCCTCCACCGCGTCGCGGCGCAGCTCGTTCCAGGAGGTCGCGGACCAGACGTCGGCCTTGACGTTCCACTCCTCGGCGAGGATGCGCTGGGCCTCCAGGGCCCACGGCACGGCCACGCCGGAGGCGAGGATCTGGGCCGGGATCTGGCCGGCGGTGCCCGGCGCGTACTTGTGCAGACCCTTGAGGATGCCCTCGACGTCCACGTTCTCGGGCTCGGCCGGCATCTTGATCGGCTCGTTGTAGACGGTGAGGTAGTAGAACACGTCCTCGCCGTGCGGGTGTTCGGCGCTGGAGCCGTACATCCGGCGCAGACCGTCCTGGACGATGTGCGCGATCTCGAAGCCGTACGCCGGGTCGTAGGCCACGACGCCCGGGTTGGTCGAGGCCAGCAGGTGCGAGTGGCCGTCGGCGTGCTGCAGGCCCTCACCGGTCAGCGTGGTGCGGCCGGCGGTGGCACCGATCACGAAGCCGCGGGCCAGCTGGTCGGCCATCTGCCAGAACTGGTCGCCGGTGCGCTGGAACCCGAACATCGAGTAGAAGACGTACACCGGGATCAGCGGCTCGCCGTGGGTCGCGTAGGACGAGCCGGCGGCGATCAGCGAGGCGGTGCAGCCGGCCTCGGAGATGCCGTCGTGCAGCATCTGGCCCTTCGGCGACTCCTTGTAGGCCAGCAGCAGGTCCCGGTCGACCGACTCGTAGGTCTGGCCGAGCGGGTTGTAGATCTTGGCCGACGGGAACAGCGAGTCCATGCCGAAGGTGCGGTACTCGTCCGGGGCGATCGGCACGAAGCGGTTGCCGATGCCCTTGTCCCGCATGAGGTCCTTGAGCACCCGGACGAACGCCATGGTGGTGGCGATGGTCTGGTTGCCGGAACCCTTCTTGACCGCCTTGTACGCGTCGTCGCCGGGCAGCTCCAGCTTCCGCGGGCGGACCTTGCGGGTCGGCACGTAGCCGCCGAGCTCCTGCCGGCGGTCGTGCATGTACTGGATCTCCTCCGAGTCGCGACCCGGGTGGTAGTAGGGCGGGTAGCCCTCGTCCAGCTGCTTGTCGGTGATCGGCAGGTGCAGCCGGTCGCGGAAGCGCTTCAGGTCCTCGACCGTCAGCTTCTTCATCTGGTGGGTGGCGTTGCGGCCCTCGAAGTTGGGGCCCAGCGTCCAGCCCTTGACCGTCTGCGCCAGGATGACCGTCGGCTGGCCCTTGTGCTCGCGGGCGGCCTTGAACGCGGCGTAGACCTTCTTGTGGTCGTGGCCGCCGCGACCCAGGTGCTGGATCTGCTGGTCGGACATGTTCTCGACCATCGCGCGCAGGCGCAGGTCGCTGCCGAAGAAGTGCTCGCGGATGTAGTCGCCGGTCTCGGTGGCGTAGGTCTGGAACTGGCCGTCCGGGGTGGTGTTCATCTTGTTCACCAGGACGCCGTCGCGGTCCTGCGCGAGCAGCGGGTCCCAGCTGCGGTCCCAGATGAGCTTGATCACGTTCCAGCCGGCGCCCCGGAACTGGGACTCCAGCTCCTGGATGATCTTGCCGTTGCCGCGGACCGGGCCGTCCAGGCGCTGCAGGTTGCAGTTGACCACGAAGGTCAGGTTGTCCAGGCCCTCACGGGCGGCCAGGGACAGCTGGCCGAGCGACTCGGGCTCGTCCATCTCGCCGTCGCCGAGGAAGGCGTACACCTGCGAGTCGGAGGTGTCCTTGATGCCGCGGTGCTCCAGGTAGCGGTTCATCCGGGCCTGGTAGATCGCGCCGAGCGGGCCGAGGCCCATCGAGACGGTCGGGAACTCCCAGAAGTCCGGCATCAGCCGCGGGTGCGGGTAGCTGGAGAGGCCGTACGGCGCCTTCGACTTCTCCTGGCGGAACGCGTCGAGCTGCTGCTCGGACAGTCGGTCCAGCAGGAAGGCGCGGGCGTAGATGCCGGGGGAGGCGTGGCCCTGGAAGAAGACCTGGTCGCCGGACTCGCCCTCGGCGTCCTTGCCACGGAAGAAGTAGTTGAAGCCGACGTCGTACAGCGACGCGGAGGAGGCGAAGGTGGCGATGTGGCCACCGACGCCGATGCCCGGGCGCTGGGCCCGGGAGACCATGACGGCCGCGTTCCACCGGGTCGCGTTGAGGATCTTGCGCTCGATCTCCTCGTTGCCGGGGAAGAACGGCTCGTCCTTGGTCGCGATGGTGTTGACGTAGTCCGTGCTGCGCATCTCGGGCACGGCGACACGCTTCTCGCGGGCGCGCTCGATCAGCCGCAGCATCAGGTAACGGGCACGCTCACGCCCCCGCTCGTCGATGGCCGCATCGAGCGACTCCAGCCATTCCGCGGTCTCCTCGGGATCGAAGTCCGGGACCTGACTCGGAAGGCCGCCAATGATGATCGGGTTGCGATCGGATCCGGAAGCCACGCTGTTCCTTCACTGTCGGTCGAAACTGAGGTGTGTCGCGCCGCCTCCATCGTGCTACCGCGCTCGGAGATCCGTCATCTCTACCGACCGGTAACCGTTCCGCCTGGTGGGCGGTCCGGTCTGGTGGCGCGCGGTGCGGGCGTCTTCGTCCGCTCCGCACACCCCCGGGTGTTACGAAAAGAGGTGGTCCGACCTGGTGTCCCGTCCGCCCGATGGCGGGCGGCCGGGGTGAGGGCCAACAGGAGACTCTACGCCCGCGCACGCGCGGACCCGAATGCCGTTCGCATCTCGGTCGTGCGTACGGCCTGTGGACCGGGACCACCCGAAGCATCCTCGGACCATGCAGAAAAGGGCAAATCGGTGTGATTCCCGCCACGCCGCGCGGCGTGTCCCGCTGCGACACGTCAACCTTTGGAGGGGATCGGGGGTCGGGTACTTGCGCGAACCGCCGCGCCCGTGTGGACTACGGCCACAGCCTCGGCATGGATGCCGGGCCGAATACTGGAGGTTATTCCCGTGAGCGCGACCGCGGACCCCGCGGACAAGTCCAACCCGGCGACCCGTCTCGGCTTCGAAGAAGGCCAGATCATCCAGGAGCTGGGGTACGACGAAGACACTGACCAGGACCTCCGCGAGGGCATCGAGGAGCTCACCGGTACGGATCTCGTCGACGAGGACTACGACGACGTCGCCGACGCCGTCCTGCTGTGGCACCGCGACGACGACGGGGACCTCACCGACGCCCTCGTCGACGCGCTGGAGTACCTCGCTGAGGGCGGCCTGATCTGGCTGATGACGCCCAAGACCGGGCGGGACGGCCACATCGAGGCCTCCGAGATCAACGACGCGGCCAAGACCGCGGGCCTCTCCCAGACCAGCTCGATCAACATCGTCAAGGACTGGGCGGCCACCCGGCTCGCCACCAAGTCCACGATGAAGGGCGGCAAGCGCTGAGCGGGCTCTGAAGCCCCGCACCGGGCCCCGCCGGAGGAACCCCTCCGGCGGGGCCCGCTGCATTTCCCGGCGCCGCATCCCCCGGCGCCGTATCCCCCGACACACCCGGACGGCCCGCCGCCCCGTTCGCGCACGGCGAACGGACCGGGGCCGCGACCGCCCGCCTCATCCGTTCGGTCGAACCGCCGTAAACGAATGCGAGGATGTGGCCTGCCGCGCCCGCCGCGCGGCGCGGTCGCGTCAGAAAGGTCCCGTCCATGGCCATCGAGGTCGACACCCCGGCTCCGGACTTCGAGCTCAACAACCAGCACGGGGAGGCCGTCCGGCTCTCCGACTTCCGCGGCCGCAAGAACGTCGTCCTGGTCTTCTACCCGTTCGCCTTCACCGGCGTCTGCACCGGCGAGCTGGGCGCGATCCAGCGGGAGCTGGCGGGCCTGCAGAACGACACCGTGCAGGTGCTCGGCGTCTCCTGCGACTCGCAGTTCTCCCAGCGGGTCTTCGCCGACCGGGAGGGGCTGGAGTTCCCGCTGCTGGCCGACTTCTGGCCGCACGGCGAGGTCACCCGCGCGTACGGCGTCCTCGACGAGGAGCGGGGCTGCCCGCTGCGCGGCACCTTCGTGATCGACACCGAGGGCACGGTGCGCTGGAGCGTCGTCAACGGCCTCCCGGACGCCCGGGACGAGCAGGAGTACCTGAAGGTCCTCGCGGCGCTCTGAGGCCCCCGCCCAGCGCCCCGACGGCGCCGCGCCCGCTCCCGCGGCACCCGCCGGCCGGGTGCCGTCGGGCCGTGTCCGGCCTGATCAGGGGTGCGGACGGGAACCCCGTACTACGCTCGGGCCGTTGGCGGGGTGGGGTGCGGGAGCCGATGGGCCTCCCGACGCCCCGGACCGCACCACCGGGGGCACCACTGGACGTGCCTCCCGATTCTTGGAGGACTAGTGGGAGTCAGCCTCAGCAAGGGCGGCAACGTCTCGCTCACCAAGGAGGCACCGGGCCTCACGGCCGTGGTCGTCGGCCTGGGCTGGGACGTCAGGACCACCACCGGTGCGGACTTCGACCTGGACGCCAGCGCCCTGCTGTGCAACGCCCAGGGCAAGGTCGCCTCGGACGGCAACTTCGTGTTCTTCAACAACCTGAAGAGCCCGGACGGCTCGGTCGAGCACACCGGTGACAACCTGACCGGCGAGGGCGAGGGCGACGACGAGGCGATCAAGGTCAACCTGGCCGGCGTGCCGGTGGACGTGGAGAAGATCGTCTTCCCGGTCTCGATCTACGACGCCGAGACCCGCGGCCAGAACTTCGGCCAGGTGCGCAACGCGTTCATCCGCGTGGTGAACCAGGCCGACAACTCGGAGCTGGCCCGCTACGACCTCTCCGAGGACGCCTCCACCGAGACCGCGATGGTCTTCGGCGAGCTGTACCGCAACGGCAGCGAGTGGAAGTTCCGCGCCATCGGCCAGGGCTACGCCTCCGGCCTGCGCGGCATCGCGCAGGACTTCGGCGTCAACGTCTGAGCCTTCGGGCACACCCTGCGGCGCGGGTCCCGCGCCGTTCCGCCGGGGCGGCCCCGGACCTCCGTGGTCCGGGGCCGCCCCGGTTGCGTCCGCCCCGGTGCCGCGGTGGTCCGTCGCGCTGCGAGGATGTGAGTTCAGGAAGTTCAGCCGACCGGAGCCGGTCGGCCGGGGTCGCGGGGGATTACACCTGGAAGGCGCCCCGGGAGAAGCAAGGGAGGAAGAACGTCATGGTGGTCACGCTCGCCAAGGGTGGCAACGTCTCGCTCACCAAGGCCGCGCCGAACCTGACGCAGGTCCAGATCGGCCTCGGCTGGTCCGCCCGTTCGACCACGGGCGCCCCGTTCGACCTCGACGCGAGCGCCCTGATCTGCGGTGGCGGGCGGGTGCTCGGCGACGAGTACTTCGTCTTCTACAACAACCTCAAGAGCCCCGAGGGCTCGGTGGAGCACCAGGGCGACAACCTCACCGGCGGCGACGACACGGGTGACGACGAGGTGGTCCTGGTCAACCTGGACCTCGTCCCGGCCCAGGCCGACAAGGTGATCTTCGCGGTCTCGATCTACGAGGCCGAGGCGCGGTTCCAGAACTTCGGTCAGGTCCGCAACGCCTACATCCGGGTCGTCAACTCGGTCGACGGCCAGGAGATCGCCCGCTACGACCTGTCCGAGGACGCGTCCAGCGAGACTGCGATGATCTTCGGCGAGCTGTACCGCTACGCGGGCGAGTGGAAGTTCCGCGCGGTGGGCCAGGGGTACGCCTCCGGCCTGCGCGGCATCGCGCTCGACTTCGGCGTGAACGTACAGTAAGGGCGGAAATCGGACTTATCGCACCCGACCCGATCATGAGAACAAAGGGCAGTGCGGGGGTGACCTGACCGGGCCCGGCCCGGTCAGGGCGTCTCGGGACGAGGCCGCCCCCGGCACGGCCAGAACCCGAAAGGTAGCCAACTCCCGTGTTCCTCCGCACATTCGGCTGGTCGTTCGCGATCACCGCCATCGGCCTGGTCGCGGCCGGACTGCTCTGGGGAGCCCAAGGCTTCGGCATCGTGCTGATCCTCTCCATCCTGGAGATCTCCCTGTCGTTCGACAACGCGGTGGTCAACGCCACGGTGTTGAAGCGGATGAACCCGTACTGGCAGAAGATCTTCCTGACCGTCGGTGTCCTCATCGCGGTCTTCGGCATGCGCCTGGTCTTCCCGCTGCTGGTCGTCGGCCTCACCGCGAAGCTCAGCCCCGCGACGGTCGTCGACCTCGCGCTGCACTCCGACAAGACCCACGAGGGCCTCACCTACGCCCAGTACCTGGAGGCGGCCAACCCGGCCATCGCGGCCTTCGGTGGCGTCTTCCTGCTGATGATCTTCCTCGACTTCATCTTCGAGGAGAAGGACTACAACTGGCTGGCCTGGATCGAGCGGCCGCTGGAGAAGGTCGGCAAGCTGGAGGCCTTCTCCACCGTCGTCGCCCTGGTCGCCCTGCTGCTGGCCTCCAACTTCTTCGCCGAGGAGCACGCGGAGACCGTCCTGCTCGCCGGCGTCCTCGGCCTGGTCACCTACCTTGCCGTCAACGGCCTCTCCTCGATCTTCGAGTCGGGCCTGGAGGCCGAGGAGGAGCGGGAGGAGGCGGCGGAGAAGGCCGGCAAGTCGATCGTCCAGGTCGGCGGCAAGGCGGCGTTCTTCCTCTTCCTCTACCTGGAGGTCCTGGACGCCTCGTTCTCCTTCGACGGCGTGGTCGGCGCGTTCGCCATCTCCAGCGACATCTTCCAGATCACCCTGGGCCTCGGCATCGGCGCGATGTACATCCGCTCGCTGACCGTCTTCCTGGTCCGCAAGGGCACCCTGGACGACTACGTCTACCTGGAGCACGGCGCGCACTACGCGATCGGCGCGCTGGCGGCGATCCTGCTGGTCGGGATCAAGTACCACATCCCGGAGATCGTCACCGGCCTGATCGGCGTCGCCTTCATCGGGCTGGCGCTCGGCTCGTCGATCCTGCGCAACCGGCGCGAGGGCGCGGACGAGGAGCCGGAACTGGTCGGCAGCGGCAACAAGTAACCGCCGTCCGACGACCGGCACGCGAAACGGCCGCCTCCGGGGTTTCCCGGGGGCGGCCGTTCGTCGTGTGTCCCTGGTCGTTCCTGTGGGGTGCGGGGCCCGTCAGCCGAGCTGCTGCTCGATCGCGCGCAGCTTGCGCTCCAGCGAGTCCAGCTTCGGCATCGACAGGGTGTCGTCGTCGGCCGTCAGGTCGACGGTCGAGCCGCTGCGGGACGACCCGGTGCCGGAGACCGAGGAGGACGTGTAGGAGGAGGACGCGTACGAGGAGGACGTGTACGAGGAGCCGACGGCGGCGCGCGGCCGGAGGCCGGAGTCCAGGGCAGCCGGCTCGAGCGGGTCGGCGGACTGCTTCGAGGCCGAGTACGAGGAGGCCGAGGTCGAGGTGGTGGCGTCGGTTCCCGCGGCTAGGGCAGGCTCCGTAGCGCTCGGGCCGTCTCCGGCAGCCGTGAGGGCGGGAACCTGGCGGCCGCCGCGGGCCCGGGCGAGCATGCCGGTCTGGCGGGAGATGGCCTTCATCTCGGCCCGCTCACGGCGGTCGGCGGTACGGGCGCGGGCCTTGGCGTCCAGCTTCGCCTGGCGCTCCTCGCGCACCTCGTCGACTGCCTCGTCCAGGCTGCGGACGTTCTCCAGCAGCATCAGCGACCAGGCCGCGTAGGTCTCGCGCGGGGCGCGCAGCCAGCGGACGATGCGGATCTGCGGCAGCGGGCGCGGCACCAGGCCCTGCTCGCGCAGTGCGGCCTTGCGGGTCTGCTTCAGTGCCCGGTCGAACAGGATCGCCGCCGAGATCGACATGCCGGAGAAGAACTGGGGGGCACCGTCGTGCGACACGCCGCGCGGGGCGTGCACCCAGTTGAACCAGGCCGAGGCGATCGCGAACACCCAGACCAGCAGGCGGGAGCCGAGCGCGGCGTCACCGTGGCTGGCCTCGCGGACGGCGAGCACCGAGCAGAACATCGCGGCGCCGTCCAGGCCGAACGGGACGAGGTACTCCCAGCCGCCGGACAGGCCCAGGTTCTCCTTGCCGAAGCCGACCAGGCCGTGGAAGGACAGCGCGGCGGCGACACCGGCACAGCAGAAGAGCAGCGTGTACGAGGAGATGCCGTAGATCATCTCCTTGCGGCGGCGGCGCTCCTCGCTGCGCTCCCAGGAGTCGCCGGACTCGTCCTTCTTCGAGTTCTTGAAGCGCAGCGTCGCCATCAGGAGGGCGACGAACAGCAGGGCTGCGCCGCCGACGACGGTCCAGACCAGCTGTATGGAGGTCAGGTTCATTGCGGGTCGGGCCTCGGGTTTCCGCAGGGGACAGGATCACAGTGCGACACAGACGGTCAGGACCCGCCGTGCGGGCACTGCCTGACGGTTCGTTCGTCGCCGCACGGCATGCCCGCCGCGCCCGCGCAGGGGCGGACGGGACACCTGTGCGGCTAGACGATATCGCGTCCGAAGGGGCGGCATGTTACGGGAGGGCGGCTTCCCGGGGCCAATCGACCCGCCGGTCGGGCCAGGTTGGGTAGGGGAGGGGGTGAACGGGGTATCCGACGGCCGGGCCGATGCCCGATCATTGGTCGGCGGGCCGTCAGAACGCCTGACGGGAGCAGGGGGGAGAGGACTGCATGGTCTCGATCTGGGAGTACCTGCGCGGGGACAAGAGCTACACCTTCGACAACCCCGGTGGTCAGCACAAGGTCATACTCACCAAGTCGGCCCCGCAGCACGCGATCACCGGGTCGGCCGCCACCACCGGCTACCTCTACGTCAACCTGCACTGGACGATGAGCTCCGGGGGCGCCGCCCGGCCGAGCCCGCGGGAGTCCGTCAGGCGGTTCTTCAGCCCGCGGATCCTGCGGCCGCAGGATCCGGACTCGCCGCAGAACGCCGAGCCGACCAACGTCGACCTCGACCTGGCCTGCATGTACGAGCTCTCCGACGGGAGCACGGGCGTGGTGCAGCCGCTCGGCGGGCTCTTCGGCGACCTCCAGAACGCGCCGTACATCAAGCTCAGCGGCGACGACCAGTACGGGGCGCCGTCCGGCGAGACGATGTACGTCAACCTGGAGAAGAAGGACAAGTTCAAGCGGCTGCTGATCTTCGTCTACATCTACGACGGCACGCCGGCCTTCGAGCAGTCGAACGCGGTGGTCACGATCGTGCCGCAGACCGGGCCGCGGATCGAGATCAAGCTGGACGAGCGGGCCCGGGCGGCGCGTTCCTGCGCGGTGGTGCTGATCGAGAACGCGGGGGACAACCAGCTGAGGGTCCGCCGCGAGGTGCGGTACGTCAACGGGTTCCAGGCGGACATCGACCGGCTGTACGGGTTCGGGATGCAGTGGCAGCGCGGGTACAAGAGCGACTGAGTGGTTGAGCGGCTGAGCGGTTGAGCGATTGAGTGCGGCCGGGCGACCGATGGCGATCGGTGGTCCTGTGGCGGGCGGGACCGGGGTCGTCGGCGGGGCCGGGGCTTGGCGGGCGGGGCCGGGTTCGGCGGGCGGCCCCGCCGGGGGCGTCAGCGGGGCTGGAACTGCGGGCCCTGCGGGGGCAGTGCGAACTCCTCGCCGGTGGGTGCCGGGGGCTTGGCCGTCGGCGGCTGCGGCGGGACGGGCGGCTGCTGGCCGGTGCCGGGCTGCGGGTAGCCGTAGCCGGCGGGGCCCTGCTGCTGCGGGACGGGCTGGTGCTGGGGGGCGGGCTGGTTCGGCTGGACCGGCTGGTTCGGCTGGGGGTAGCCGTAACCGCCGGGCTGCGGGTAGCCGTAGCCGCCGGCGGGCTGCTGCTGGTGGGGGTAGCCGTAGCCCGTGCCGGGCTGGGGGTAGCCGTAACCGTTGCCGGGCTGACCGGGCTGACCGGGCTGGTGGGCCGGGGGCGCGGTGGGCGGCGGGGGCATGGTCGGCGGGGCCGCGGGCGGCGGCGGGGTCGCCGGTGCGGGCGCGGTGCCCGCTGCGCCGGCGGCGGCCGGAGCTTGGGCGGGCGGCTGGGCGGGCGGTGTCTGCGGGACGGCCGGGGCCAGGGTGAAGGTGCCGGGCTCGGGGGTGGTCGAGCGCGGGTCCGGCATCGGGGTGCTGCGCGGATCGAGCGTGCCGACCGCGGTGGTGGTGGACCCGGGCACCTGGGCCTGCGCCTGGTCGGCCTCCGCCTCGTCGTCCACGGTGATGCCGAAGTCGGTGGCGAGGCCGATCAGCCCGGAGGTGTAGCCCTGGCCGATCGCCCGGAACTTCCAGGCGCCGGAGCGGCGGTACAGCTCGCCCGCGACCAGGGCGGTGACGTTCTCGGCGTCGTCGATCGCGAACTCGGCGAGTGCGGGCGCGCCCTCGCCGGCCGTGGCGTCGAAGAGCAGCAGGCGCAGCCCCGGCACCGCGCGGAACGGCCCGCCCTCGGAGGAGCCGGCCAGCACCACGCGGTCCACCCCGGCGGGCAGCTTGCCCAGTTCGACCTCGACCGTGTCGATGATCTCGGCGCCGCCGGAGGTCTGCTGCTTGGGCAGGTGGCGGACCAGGCCGGAGGGGTGGCGGGGCTGGTTGTAGAAGACGAAGTCGGCGTCCGAGTGGACCTTGCCGGTGGCGCCGAGCAGCAGCGCGGACGCGTCCACGTCCGGCGCACCGGGCGTGGCGCTCCAGCGCAGCACGGCGCGGACCGCCGCCGCCGGCAGTGCGATGTTGGCGCCCTTGGCCATCACGTGCGTCATAGCCGACCATCCTGCCTGTTCGCCACCCCTTCGGACAACGTGACCGGAGCGGTCCGTGCCGCGTCGGACTTTGCCAAGACTTGCGCTTTCCGAGGTTTGCCGCCGTCGATTCCGAGGTTCATGGCCGTCACAACCGTGATCATCCGTGATCGTCCAAGTGGACCGGGATGTTCCGGGAGTTCAGTGCCGGGGAACCGGGACCGGCCGGATCCCGTCCGTACGATGGGCGGTCGAAAGGTCCCCGGGGGGTCGGCACAGGGGCGTCCGGCGGAGGCGTGCCCGGGAACCATGGCACCCGGTCGGCCGGTTGACCAGGGTGTCGTCGGCAACGGGCCGCAGGCCGGTCCACTTCCTGGAGGAGAGCACCTTGCGCCATTTCGGCCACCTCGCCGAGGACGTACGCGGCCGGCTCTTCCTGGAACAGCCGCGCCCGTTCAGTGCGCGGAGCGGGCCGACGGTGCTCGCCACCGCCCTCGGCGGCACCCTCTACAGCCCGGCCACCAGGCCCGCGCTGGCCGCGGACATCCGCAAACTCGCTGGTCGGGGCGTGGTGTCGATGGTGCTCTGCCTGGAGGACGCGATCGCCGACCACGAGGTGGACGCGGGCGAGCGGAACCTGGTCGAACAGCTGAATGACCTGGTCAAGGATTTCACCGACTGTACACAGAGCCACCCCCTGCTCTTCATCAGGGTCCGTGCCGCCACCCAGATCCTCGACCTGGCCGAACGCCTCGGACCGGCCGTCGAGCTGCTCAGCGGCTTCGTGCTGCCGAAGTTCACCCCCGCGAACGGCGGTGAGTACCTGGCCGCGCTGGCCGCCGCCGAGGCCGCGACCGGGCGGCGGCTGTTCGCCATGCCCGTCCTGGAGTCGCCCGAACTCGCCCACCTGGAAACCAGGCGGGAGCAGCTCTTCGGCATTGCCGAGCTGCTCGCCGGCCACCGCGACCGGGTGCTCGCCGTCCGGCTCGGCGTCACCGACCTCTGCTCCGCGTACGGCCTGCGGCGCTCGCCCGACCTCACCGCGTACGACGTGGCACTGGTCGCGGCGGTGATCGGGGACGTGGTCAACGTGCTCGGCCGGGCGGACGGCACCGGGTACACCGTCACCGGGCCGGTCTGGGAGTACTTCCCGGTGCAGGAGCGGATGTTCAAGCCGCAGCTGCGCCGGACCCCGTTCGCCGGGACCTCGCTCTCCGCCGCCTCCGGGGCGCTCCGGGCCTCCGGCGAGGAGGTCCGCCGGCGGATCATCGAACACGACCTGGACGGGCTGATCCGGGAGGTCGAACTCGACCGGGCCAACGGCCTGCTCGGCAAGACCTGCATCCACCCCAGCCACGTTCCGGCCGTGCACGCCCTCTCCGTGGTCACGCACGAGGAGTACTGCGACGCCCGCGACATCCTCCGGCAGGAGCAGGACGGCGGCGGGGTACTGCGCTCGGCGTACACCAACAAGATGAACGAGGCCCGGCCGCACCGGGCCTGGGCGGAGCGGGTGCTGCTGCGGGCGGAGGTGTTCGGCGTGGCCCGGGAGGACGTGAGCTTCGCGGAACTGCTGTCGGCCTGCCTGTGCGGCTGACCGTGCGGCCGGTTCCGGAGTGGCTGACTCCCGTACGGCTCACTCCCGGGTGGCTCACTCCCGGGTGGCTCACTCCCGGGTGGCCGGTACCCGGGGGCCGACTGTTTCCGTGGCCGAGCCCGAGCCGTTCCCTCCGGTTCCCCCGGGGTGGATATGACGGATCCGTGAGCGCGGATATGACCAACGCACCATCGCACCACCGAAGGCAGGACCAGTAGTGACAGCAACACCGCAGACGTGGACCGGCCGTTGGGTCGCCGACCGGGCCGGGATCGCGCTGACCGGCTCCGAGCGCCTCCCCGAACTCGTCGGCCTGGCCCTCCGCTCGGGGAACCCCAAGCGCGCCCACCTGCTGGTCTCCACCGTGCTCGGCAAGCACGTGCCGCAGCGGCCCTCGGTGGTCCACGGCACCGGACTCGAACTCGGCCGCCGGGTCCGCGAACTGCTCGGCGAGCGCGCGGCCGGGCGGGCCGTCGTGCTCGGCTACGCGGAGACCGCCACCGGCCTCGGCCACAGCGTCGCCGACGGCCTGGACGCCCCCTACCTGCACTCCACCCGCCGCCCGGTGCCCGGCGTGGCCCCGGTGGGCGGCTTCGAGGAGGAGCACTCGCACGCCACCTCGCACCTGCTGCTCCCGGCCGACCCCGGGCTCCTCGCCGGGGACGGGCCGCTGGTGCTGGTGGACGACGAGTTCTCGACCGGGCAGACGGTGCTCAACACCATCCGTGACCTCCACGCCCGCCACCCGCGCGGGCACTACGTGGTGGTCGCCCTGGTGGACCTGCGCTCCGCGGCCGACCGGCGGCGGCTCGACCTGACCGCCGCCGAACTCGGCGTCCGGCTGGACCTGGTGGCCACCGCGAGCGGCGGCGTCGAGCTGCCCGAGGACCTGCCGAGCCGGGCCGAGCGGCTGATCGCCGAGGCGGTGGGGGAGGCGGCGAGGGAACCGGAGGATCCGGGGGATCCGGGGGATCCGGGGGTTGCGCGTCCGGGGGCCGGGCGCGCGGCGGCCGGGCAGCTGGAGGCGGCGGGCGTCGCGCCGCTGGCCCGGGTCGAGCTGGACTGGCCCGCCGGCCTCCCGGACGGCGGCCGGCACGGCTTCACCGCCCGCGACCGTGCCCGGCTGGACACCGAACTCCCCCGGCTGGCCGGCCAGTTGGCCGAGGCCGTGCCCGCCGGGGCGCAGCGGGTACTGGTGCTCGGCTTCGAGGAACTGATGTACGCGCCGCTGCGCCTGGCCGACGCTCTCGCCGAGCGGCTCGGCGGCGACCGCGTCCGGTTCTCCACCACCACCCGCTCGCCCGTCCTGGCGGTGGACGACCCCGGCTACGCCATCCGCACCCGGCTCGCCTTCCCCGCCCACGACGACCCGCAGGACGGCGGCTCGCCCGAGCGCTACGCGTACAACGTCGCCCCGGGCAGCGACCCGGCGCGGCGCTTCGACGCCGTGGTGCTGGTGGTCGACGACGTGGCCGACACCCCGGCGCTGCACGAGGGCGAGCGGGCGCTGCTCGGGCAGCTGCGGCGGGTGACCGACCAGGTGGTGCTCGCGGTGCTGCCCTCGCACCGGCCGGTGGCCGTGGCCGCCTCGGCGTCCGCGGGCGCCTCGCCGTCCGTGGTCGAGGCGCCGTCCGCGGTCGAGGCGCTGCCCGACCCTGTGTCGCGGCCGGCGCCCCTTTTGCCACCCGTTCCCGCGTCGCTGCCCGCGCCCCTGTACGGGCCGGCGTTCTCCTCGTACCCGGCCGAGGAGGTGGCCTGGCTGCTCAAGGACCTCTCCGGGGTCGCGCTCGAGGCGCCCACCGAGGAGCGCGAGGAGGCCGTTCAGAACGGCGGCGCGCACTACGCCGAGTCGCTGCCGGTCGAGTACCAGCCCAGCCCCGAGTACCAGGAGCTGTTCCACCAGGCGCTGCGCGACTCCGCAGGCCGGATCGCGCTCGCCGTCGGCACCGTCGCCGAGACGCTGCTGCGCGAGCGCGGCCCGGGGCTGGTGCTCGCCTCGCTGGCCCGGGCCGGCACGCCCGTCGGCATCCTGGTCCGCCGCTGGCTGGCCTTCGCGCACGGCCTGTCCGTGCCGCACTACACGGTCTCGATCGTGCGCGGCCGTGGCATGGACCCGGTCGCGCTGCGCTACCTGGCCGCCCACCACCGCGCGGGCGACGTGGTGTTCGTGGACGGCTGGACCGGCAAGGGCGCGATCACCCGCGAACTCGCCGGCACACTGGCCGGCACCGGCTTCGACCCGGACCTCGCGGTGCTCGCCGACCCGGGCCGCTGCGTGCGGACGTACGGCACCCGGGACGACTTCCTGATCCCGTCCGCCTGCCTCAACTCCACCGTCTCCGGGCTGGTTTCGCGCACGGTGCTGCGGGCCGGGCTGATCGGGCCGGACGACTTCCACGGCGCCAAGCACTACGCCGAACTGGCCGGGAGCGACGTCTCGGCGGCCTTCCTGGACGCGGTGGCCGCCCGCTTCGGTGAGGTCCGCGCCGCGGCCGTCGCGGGCGCCGACCGGCTCGCCGACGACCCGCACCGGGCGCCCGACTGGGCCGGCTGGGCCGCGGTCGAGCGGATCAGCGCCGAGTACGGCATCGACAACGTCAACCTGGTCAAGCCCGGCGTCGGCGAGACCACCCGGGTCCTGCTGCGCCGCGTCCCCTGGCGGATCCTCGCCCGGCGCGGCGCCGGTGCGGACCTCGACCACGTCCGGCTGCTCGCCGCCCAGCGCGGCGTGGAGGTCGAGGAGGTGGACGGCCTGCCGTACACCTGCGTCGGCCTGATCCACCCCCGCTACAGCCGCGGGGCGACCGGGGGCGACGGGCACGCCGTGGTGTCGGTTCCGGGGGCGGTTCCCGGTGCGGTTCCGGGCGCGGGTTCGGGCGCGTTTTCGGGCTCGGGTTCGGGCTCGCTGTCGGGTTCGGTTTCGATTTCGGTCCCGGGGAGGGATTCCTGATGGGTGTTCTGGTGGCCAGCGACCTCGATCGGACGCTGATCTACTCCGAGCGGGCCATGGCCCTGGCGGCCCCCGACCGGTCGGCGCCGCGGCTGCTCTGCGTCGAGGTGTACCAGGGGCGGCCGCTGTCCTTCATGACCGAGCGCGCCGCCGGACTGCTCGCCGAACTCGCCCGCGAGGCCTGCTTCGTCCCGGCCACCACCCGGACGCCGGAGCAGTACGGGCGGGTCAACCTGCCGGGACCGACGGCGGACTGGGTCCCCGCGTACGCGATCTGCGCCAACGGCGGGCAACTGCTGGTGGACGGCGTCCCGGACGGCGACTGGCGGGCCGAGATCACCGCGCGGATCGCCGCCGGTTCGGCCCCGCTGGAGGAGGTCGTGCGGCGGCTCGCCCTGTGCGCCGACCCGGAGTGGACGCACAAGCGGCAGGTCGCCGACGAGCTGTTCGCCTACCTGGTGGTCGAGCGCGCCGCGCTGCCGGAGGGCTGGCTGGCGGAGCTGACCGGCTGGTGCGCCGAGCGCGGCTGGACGGTCTCCCTGCAGGGCCGCAAGGTGTACGCGGTGCCCGCGCCGCTCACCAAGAGCGCCGCGCTGGCCGAGGTCGTCCGGCGCACCGGCGCGGACACCGTGCTGGCGGCCGGGGACTCGCTGCTCGACGCGGACCTGCTGCTCGCGGCGGACGCCGGCTGGCGCCCCGGGCACGGCGAACTCGCGGACAGCGGCTGGACGGCCCCCGGCGTCACCGCCCTGACGGAGGTGGGGGTGACGGCGGGGGAGGAGATCGTCCGGCGGTTCCTGGCGGGGGCGTCGGCGCTGCCCGTCGGGGTCTGACCGGTCCGGAACGGGGTCCGGGTCGGGTCAGCCGCAGCAGCCGCCGCCGCAGCAACCCCCGCCGCCCCCGCCCCCGGCGGCGGGGGCCGGCTGGGCACCGGCCGCGCCGGTGACGGCGACGGTGGACAGCAGCTTCACGGTGTCCTCGTGGCCCTGGGGGCAGACGGCGGGATCGTTGGCCTGGGCCATCGGACGGCGGAGCTCGAAGGTGGCGCCGCAGGAGCGGCAGCGGAAGTCGTAGCGAGGCATACCGGCAGCGTACCCAGCGGGGCGCCCACCGGTCGCCCGGTCACGGTGTTGGCGATAGTCGCCCGGCCGCGCGTTACCGGTGGCCGCCGAGGTCCCCGCGGATCAGCTCGATCACCCGGGCCGCCGTGTCCCGCACCGCCGCGAGCTCGGTCAGGAAGTGCCAGTAGTCGGGGTGCCGGCCGGCCGCCTCCAGCGCGGCCACCGCGCGGTCCAGCCGGGCCACCGCCTCGTCCAGCGGGGCGGCGTGCCGCGGGTCCGGCGCGCTGCGCCCGGCCATCGCCAGCCGCTGGGCGTCCCGAATCGCGAAGCGGGCGCGCTCGATCTCCCGGTTGGGGTCGTGCTGCACCTCGTTCAGCTGCCGCAGCCGGTCGTTCACCGCGGACACCGAGCCGTCGGCGGTCTCCAGCAGCGCGCGGACCGTCCCGATCGCGGCAGTGGCGTCCGCCCAGCGCTGTTCGTCCCGGGCCCGGGCGGCCTCGGCGAGCTTGCGCTCGGCGGCGCGCCCGGTCTCCGCGACCTGCTCCGAGACCCGCTGGAGGTCCTGCCAGCAGGCGGTGCTGAACCGGCGGCGCAGCTCGCTCAGGGCGGGCTCGACCGTCTCGGCCTTGGTCTCCAGCGCCTGGATGCGGGTGCGCAGGCTCGCCACCCGCCGGTCGATCTCCCGCGCCCGCTCCGGCAGCTGCCCGGCGTCGGCGGCGATCGCCTCGGCGCGCTGCTTCACGTCGTCCGCGCGCCGCAGGGTGTCCGCGACCCCGTGCCGGGCCGGGCCCTCGTTCAGCCGGCCGAGCTCGGGCGCCAGTTCCGCCAGCCGGGCCGCCAGGTCGTCCGCCCGCAGGCCGACGCCGCGCGCCTCGTCCAGCGCGGTGGTGGCCGCGAGCAGCGCGCGCTTGGCCTGCTCGACCGCCGGGGTGACCCGCATCAGCTGCTGCTCGGCGTGCTGGATGGTCGGCTGCAGGCGGCGCAGGAAGTCGTTCAGCTCCGCCCGGGCCGAGCCGAGCTGGCCCTTCACGTCCTCCAGGAGGCGCTTGGCCTGCGTGGCCGTGCCCGCGTCCAGGGTCTCGCTGTCCAGGTTGTGGGCGTCGAGCGCGGCGAGGTAGTTCACGGTGACCTGCTCGACCCGACCGGAGATCGCCGCCAGATCGGCCAGCGCGCGCTGCGCCGTATGGCCCTCCTCGGCCGCGCGGACCGTCTCCACCGCGAGCTGCACCTCGCGCTGGGTCTCCTCCAGCTCGTAGAACGCCTCCTGGGCAGCCGCCCGGGCCTCCCGGGCCTGCGCCCGTCCGCCCTCACCGCCGCCGCGCCGGCCCCACCAGCCGGTGCTCCCGGCCGAGGCCAGCCCGACCGCCCCCAGCGCACCCGCCAGCACCACCGGCAACACCAGTGCGTCGGCCAGCGCACTCCCCGCCCGACGCCGCCCCCGCCCGCTCCCGCCGGCCACCGTCACTGCGCGCTCCCTGCTCCGAACCGCTGATCCGGCCCCATTCTCCCCGATCCCCCCACCGGCCCGTCACCCCCTCCCGCCCCGCCCACCCCACCGCGCCCCACCCCCTCACCCGCCGCCCCACCTGACACCCGTCCCCCACCACCCCCCGGGACCAGGTACCCTAGGCACTCGTCGTGCGCCCGCCGGGCCACGACGGGGGGCGCGTAGCTCAGTGGTAGAGCGCTGCTCTTACAAAGCAGATGTCGGCGGTTCGAAACCGTCCGCGCCCACAGACCCGAGGGCCGGTCCGGGAGGTGTAACACCTCCCGGACCGGCCCTCGGTCGTTCCTGGCCTCCTGTCGATCCGCCGCACCTGCTGGTCCCCGCCGGTCGTACCCGGGCCCGGCCGTGGGCCGGGCCCGGGCCGGTGGTAGGGAGGGGGGATGCTGACCAGGGCGTTCGATGCGGTGCTGTGCGATGTGGACGGGGTGATCCGGTTCTTCGACGGGGACCGGGTGGCGGCGTTGGAGCGGGCGGCGGGGCTGGGGGAGGGGAGTACGGCGGCGATCGGGTTCGCGCCGGAGAACGATCTGCCGTTGCTGCTCGGGCGGATCGGGAAGGCGGAGTGGGTGGACTCGATCGCGCGGGGGCTGGCCGGCCGGGTGACGCGGGCGCGGGCGCGCGGGCTGGCGGAGGCGTTCGCGGACTCGCCGTTCCGGGCGGACGAGGTGGTGGTGGGCCTGCTGCGGCGGGCACGGGAGCACTGCCGGGTGGTGCTGGTGACCAATGCGACGGTGTGGCTGGACGAGGACCTGGCGCTGCTGGGGCTGACGGACCTGGCGGACGAGGTGGTGAACAGCTCCCGGGTGGGCAGCGCCAAACCGGACCGGCGGATCTACGAGATCGCCGTCGAGCGGGCGGGCGTGGCGCCGGAGCGGTGCCTGTTCGTGGACGACCGGCAGGAGAACGTGGACGCGGCGGTGGCGATGGGCATGACCGGGGTGCGCTACCGAGGGCCGGAGGACCTGCGGCGGGCGCTGGCGCCGGTGCTGGACCGGAGCGTGGTGCAGGCGATGCAGACGGAGCGCGAGATCGTCGCGGGCCTGTCGGACGAACCGCTGGGCGGCGTGCGGGTGTGGGTGGCGGGGGGCGGGGTGGGGGGTGAGGATCGGGGGGACCGGGCGGACCCATGAGAGTGGTGGGCGGATGGCTGAGCAGGTCGGGGAGTCGCGGGCGGAGCTGTCCTCGCGCCTGAACTGGCTGCGGGCGGCCGTGCTGGGGGCCAATGACGGCGTGGTGTCGACGGCCGGTCTGGTGACCGGTGTGGCGGGGGCGGCGGGTTCGCGGACGGCGCTGCTCGCGGCCGGGGTGGCCGGGCTGTTGGCGGGGGCGATGTCGATGGCGGCCGGCGAGTACGTGTCGGTCAGCACCCAACGGGACACCGAGCGGGCCGCGTTGGCGCAGGAGCGGCGGGAGCTCGCGGAGGACCCGGAGGGTGAGCTCGACGAGCTGACCGACTACTACCGGGGGAGCGGGCTGACGGACGGGCTGGCCCGGGAGGTGGCGATGGCGCTGACCGAGCGGGATGCGCTGGCCGCCCACGCGCAGACCGAACTCGGCATCGACCCGGACGTGTTGACCAACCCCTGGGAGGCGGCGCTGGCCAGTGCGGCGGCGTTCACGCTGGGCGCGCTGGTGCCGCTGCTGGCGGTGCTGCTGCCGCCGGAGTCGTGGCGGCTGCAGGTGACGGTGGCGGCGGTGGTGGCCGCGCTGACCCTGTCGGGCTGGGCGAGCGCCCGGCTGGGGGGTGCCGGCCCGGGGCGGGCGGTCCTGCGCAACGTCGTGGGCGGGTTGTTGGCGATGGCGGTGACGTACAGCGGCGGTGTGCTGCTGGAGCAGGTCACGGGGTGACCTGGTGCCCCCGGCCTGCCGACCGGGCGCGGGCGTGGCCCGGGCACGCCGGGTGACGGCGCCGGGCGGCTCGACAGGCGAGCGGGTGCGGCCTGTGTTTGTGTGGCTGCAAACCGCTTGGGAGAGGTGAATCGCCGTGACCATGCCCCCGTTCGGATCGAACGATCCGTTCTCCGATCTGCTCAGCCGGTTCTTCGGGATGAGCCCGCTGGCCTCTCCGCCCGCCGTGCAGCGGGTGCCGATCGGGCGGCTGCTCAGCGAGTCCTCGCAGGAACTGCTGACGCTGGCCGCGCGGCGGGCGGCCGAGGACGGCTCCAGCGACCTCGACACCGCGCACCTGGCCTGGGCGGCCACCCGGGTGGAGCCCTCGCGCCGGATGCTGGAGCGGGCCGGCATCGACCCGGACCGGCTCTCCGGCGACCTGGAGCACGCCCTGCCGTCCGGAAGCCCCGACGTGGTGGACGGCCGGCCGGCGCTCACCCCCTCGGCCAAGCGCGCGCTGCTCGCCGCGCACGCCCGCTCGCAGGAGGTCGGCGCCTCGTACATCGGTCCCGAGCACATCCTCGGCGCGCTGCTCGACCAGGAGCGCTCGGGCGCCGGCGTGGCGCTGCGCAACGCCGCACCCTCGCAGGAGGCGCTGAAGTCGGTGCTGGAGGGGCACGGCACCGGCGGTGAGCGCAGCAGCACGGGAGCCCACCCGAGCGAGACGCCGACGCTGGACGAGTACGGGCGCGACCTCACCGAGGAGGCGCGCTCGGGCCGGCTGGACCCGGTGGTGGGGCGGGCCGAGGAGATCGAGCAGACCGTCGAGATCCTCTCCCGGCGGACCAAGAACAACCCGGTGCTGATCGGCGAGCCGGGTGTCGGCAAGACCGCGATCGTCGAGGGCCTGGCCCAGCGGATCGTCTCCGGGGACGTGCCCCGGAGCCTCCGGGAGAAGCGGGTGGTCACCCTCGACCTGACCGCGCTGGTGGCCGGCTCCAAGTACCGGGGCGAGTTCGAGGAACGGCTGAAGAACGTGATCGACGAGGTCACCGCGGCCGAGAAGAGCGTCATCCTGTTCCTGGACGAGCTGCACACCGTGGTCGGCGCGGGCAGCGGCGGCGAGGGCTCGATGGACGCCGGCAACATCCTCAAACCGGCGCTCGCGCGCGGCGAGTTGAGCGTGGTCGGCGCGACCACGCTGGACGAGTACCGCAAGCACGTGGAGAAGGACGCCGCGCTGGAGCGCCGTTTCCAGCCGGTGCTGGTGCCCGAGCCGAGCGTCGAGGAGACGATCGAGATCCTCCAGGGGCTGCGTGACGCGTACGAGGCGCACCACCAGGTGCGGTTCACCGACGAGGCGTTGGACGCCGCCGCGACGCTCTCCGACCGGTACGTCAGTGACCGCTTCCTGCCCGATAAGGCGATCGACCTGCTGGACCAGGCCGGTGCGCGGGTCCGGCTGCGCAGTCTGAGCGGGTCCACCGAGGCGACCGGGGTGCAGGGCCGGATCACCAAGCTGAAGCGGGAGTTGGAGGAGGCCGTCGCGGACGAGGAGTTCGTCCGGGCCGCCAACCTGAAGACCGAGCTGCGGCAGACCGAGGACGAGCTGGCGGCGATCACCGAGTCCCACGAGGGGGTCGTCGACGTGACGGCCGACGACATCGCGCAGGTGCTGTCCTCCCGGACCGGCATCCCGGTCGCGGAGCTGAACGCGACGGAGAGGGAGCGGCTGCTCAAGCTGGAGGAGCACCTGCACGAGAAGGTGATCGGTCAGGAGGAGGCGGTCACCGCCGTCGCCCAGGCGGTGCGCCGCGGCCGGGCCGGGATGGGCGACCCGGAGCGGCCGACCGGCTCCTTCCTCTTCCTCGGCCCGACCGGCGTCGGCAAGACCGAGCTGGCGAAGGCGCTGGCGGCGCTGCTGTTCGGCGACCCGGACCGGATGATCCGCTTCGACATGAGCGAGTTCCAGGAGAAGCACACCGTCTCCCGGCTGGTCGGCTCCCCGCCCGGGTACGTCGGCTACGAGGAGGCCGGGCAGCTGACCGAGGCGGTGCGCCGCAAGCCGTACAGCGTGCTGCTCTTCGACGAGGTGGAGAAGGCGCACCCGGACGTCTTCAACCTGCTGCTCCAGGTGTTGGACGACGGGCGGCTGACCGACTCCCAGGGGCGTACGGTCGACTTCCGCAACACCGTGGTGATCATGACCAGCAACATCGGTTCGCAGCGGATCCTCGACCGTGTCGGGAACGTGGATGCCCGGAGCGGAGCTCCTGATCAGACACTCAGGGACGACCTGATGCGCGACCTGCGGCAGCAGTTCCGTCCCGAGTTCCTCAACCGGATCGACGAGGTGATCGTCTTCCACGCGCTCACCCGGAAGCACCTGCTGTCGGTGGTGGACCTGCTGCTGGAGCGCAGCCGGCGGCGGCTCCGGGCCCAGGACGTCCGCTTGGACGTCACCGAGGCGGCCAAGGAGTACCTGGTCAACCTGGGCTACCAACCGGAGTTCGGGGCCCGGCCGCTGCGCCGGACGATCCAGTCGGAGCTGGACAACCGGATCTCCAACCTGCTGCTGGACGGTTCGGTGCGGGAGGGGGACACCCTGATCGCGGACGTGAGCGACGGGGAGCTGGTGGTCACCCTGGCGCGGCCGGAGGCGTCGGCGACCTTCGAGGAGGCGGAGGCGAAGGCCGGGGCCGGCGCGGCCGCCGCGGAGGGCTGAGGACGACCGGCCGCGTACTTCCCAAGGGCGTACTTCCCGGGGGCGTACTTCCCGGGGGCGTACTCCAGCGGGAGTACGCCTGAACGCCACTGGTGGAGGACGCGTGGTGACGGGGCGCGGGTCTAGCTTGTGGGCATGATGCCGCTCACGCCCCCGCCGACCGAGCCGCCCCGGGCGCGGCGGCCGGCGGAACAGCCACCGGGGCAGCCGCCCGGGAAGCCACCGGAGCGGCCGTCCGAAGAGCCGCCCGAGGAGCCGCCCGAGCCGTGGCGCCCGCCGTGGGCGCGTGCGGCCGGGGCGGGGTACCCGCTCGGGGTCGCGGCGGCGGTCGCGGTGCTCCAGGTGGTCGGCTCGACCTTCGCCGCGCACGAACAGCACGGGCGGGCCCCGCTGGACGCCTTCGGCTACCTGCTGCTGCTGATCGGGCCGGCCCTGCTGGTGCTGCGTCACCGCCGGCCGGTCGCGGTGGTGGCCGGCACCTCGGTGGTCACCGCCGGGTACCTGGCCGCCGGGTACCCGTACGGGCCGGTCTTCGTGAGCTGGCTGATCGCCTGCTGCGTGGCGATCGGCTCCGGGCACCGCCGGGCGGCCTGGGCCGGCGCCGGCGGCGTCTACCTGGTGCACCTGCTCGGCTCCCTCGCCCTGCCGGAGAGCTGGCAGCGCGCCGCCCCGCCGTCCGGCAGCGTCTGGCCGCAGGAGCTCGGGCTGCTGGCCTGGCTGCTGCTGGTGATGGCGGGCGGCGAGCTGGTCCGGTTCCGGCGCGAGCGGATCGCCGCCCACCGGGCCTACCGACAGCAGCTGGAGGAGCGCCGGGCCGACGACGAACGGCTCAAGATGGCCCGGGAGTTGCACGACATCCTGGCGCACAGCCTGTCGCTGATCAACATCCAGGCCGGGGTCGCGCTCGCGCTGCTCGACCGGCGGCCGGAGGAGGCCCGCAGCGCGCTGGTGACCATCAAGTCGACCAGCAAGGAGGCGCTCGGCGAGGTCCGCCAGGTGCTCGCCACGCTGCGTGGGCCCGGGGCGGCGCCGCGCGGGCCGGCCCCGGGGCTGGACCGGCTGGACGAACTCACCGAGCAGGCGGACCGGGTGGGCCTGGAGGCGGAGGTGCAGGAGCGCGGCGAGCGGCGCGCGCTCTCCGCCACCGTCGACCTCACCGCCTTCCGGATCGTCCAGGAGGCGCTCACCAACGTGGTCCGGCACTCGGCGGCCCGGCAGGCGGTCGTGGTGCTGGACTGGACGGACCAGGCCGTGCTGGTGGTCCGGGTGGAGGACCCGGGGCCGGCGGTGCTCGGTGACGCGGGCGGATCCGGCAGCGGGCTGGTCGGGATGCGGGAACGCGCGGCGGCGTTCGGTGGCACCATCAGCGCGGGGCCGCTGCCCGACGGCGGCTTCCGGGTCCGGGCCGAGCTGCCGACACCGAAGGCGGAGAGCGATTGATTCGGGTACTGCTGGCGGATGACCAACTGCTGGTCAGGGCGGGCTTCCGGGCCCTGCTGGACCTCCAGGACGACGTCACGGTGGTCGGCGAGGCGGACGACGGGGAGGCCGCGCTGCGGCTCGCCCGCGAACTCGTGCCGGACGTCGTGCTGATGGACATCCGGATGCCGCGGATGGACGGGCTGGAGGCGACCAGGAGGATCGCCGAGGACCCTGCGCTGTCCTCCGTGCGGGTGGTCGTGCTGACCACCTTCGAGCTGGACGAGTACGTCTTCGAGGCGCTGCGCTCCGGGGCGGCGGGCTTCCTGGTCAAGGACACCGAGCCGGCCGACCTGCTGCGGGCGATCCGGGTCGCCGTCGCGGGGGACGCGCTGCTCTCGCCGGGGGTCACCAGGCGGCTGATCGGCGAGTTCGCCGCCCGGTCGAAGGCACCCGAGGCCGGGCCGCAGGGGCTGCCGGACATCTCGATGCTGACCGAGCGGGAGCGCGAGGTGCTGGCGCTGGTCGGCATGGGGCTGTCCAACGAGGAGATCGCCCGGCGGCTGGTGGTCAGCCCGCTGACGGCGAAGACGCACGTCAGCCGGGCGATGGTGAAGGTCGGCGCGCGGGACCGGGCGCAACTGGTGGTGCTGGCCTACGAGTCGGGGCTGGTGCGGCCGGGGTGGCTGGGCTGAGCGGGGCATGGTCCGTGAGCGGGTCTTGCTCCGTGAGCGGGCCTGCTTCCGGCCCGGCGTGTCGCGGACGGTGCCTACTCTCCGGGGAGTATCCCAACTGCCGCCGCTGGTGGGACGCGTGATGAGACCTCTCTGAGGGACGCTCTAGGCACCTCGGGAACCACCCGAGGTCCTGGAAGCCCACCACCGAGGAGTTGAACCACCATGTACACCCAGCTGGCCGACTGGTACGGCCCCGGCCCGTGGATCCTGCTGATCCCTCTGGCCTGGATCGCCGTGGTGGTCCTGGTGATCGCGCTGTTGCGCCGTACGGTCTGGCGGCGGCGCGCCTGCGGGTTCGGAGCCGGGTTCGGAGCCGGAGCCGGGGCCGCGGCGGAGCATCCGCTGGCCGTCCTGGGCCGCCGCTACGCCGAGGGCGAGATCGACGCCGAGGAGTACCGCGCCAAGCGGGCCGTACTCAGCGAGTCGTCCAAGGGCGACGCCGGGGGAGGTGGCGCCAGGTGACCACCCCGGAGGTCGTGCGGGGCGCCGCGGTCGGCCCCGCCGACACTGTGAAGGGCCACGGCGTCGGCGGCGCCGACCTCGGCCGAGCCGGAGGCGAGGCGGCAGAAGGCGGCGGAACGAAGGCGGTGGCGGGGCGGCTCAGCCCGCGGCCTGCGGGAAGACGTCCCGCAGCAGCGGGTCCGGCAGGCCGCGCTTGCGCCACTCGCGCGGGTAGCCGAGCGAGACCTCCGTGAACGGGACGCCGTCGTAGGTGGTCCGGCGCGGGATATGGAGGTGGCCGTAGATCATCGCCGCGGTGTTGAACCGGGTGTGCCAGTCCGCGGTCAGCTCGGTCCCACACCACTGGGCGAACTCGGGGTACCAGAGGATCTCGGTGGGCTGCCGGACCAGCGGGTAGTGGTTGACGAAGACGAGCGGGACGTCCGGGTCACAGGCCGCCAGCCGCTTCTCGGTCAGCCGGACGCGCTCGCGGCACCAGGAGTCGCGGTCCGGGAACGGGTCCGGGTAGAGCATCCGCTCGTCCGCGCACACGATGCCGCTCTCGTAGGCGGCCGCCAGGGAGGCCTCCTTGGTGGTCGTGCCGGGAGCACGGAAGGTGTAGTCGTAGAGGAGGAAGAGCGGGACGATGCGGACCGGTCCGCCGGGGCCCTCCCAGAGCGGGTACGGGTCCTCGGGAGTCACCACGCCGAGCCGGCGGCACAGCTCCACCAGGTGTTCGTAGCGGGCCACCCCACGCAGCTGGACCGGGTCCTCCGGGTGGGTCCACAGCTCGTGGTTCCCCGGGACCCACACCACGCGGGCGAAGCGTTCGGCGAGCAGGCCGAGGGCCCACTCGATGCTGGTGGTGAGCTCGGCGACGTCACCGGCGACGAGCAGCCAGTCGTCGGGGTGGGAGGGTTGGAGCTTCTCCACCAGGTCGCGGTTCTCCTGGTAGGAGATGTGCAGATCGCTCACGGCGAGCAGCCGTCCCCCCGTCGGGGTGGGCCGCGTCGGCTGTGCGGCGCTGCGGTTCTCCGTGGTCACTCCGGCCCCCTGAGGTCGTCCGGCCGGTGCGGCCGATGGGCCCACTCTATGTGGCGGGCCGGGGGATCGGGGCGGGTTGACGGGATCAGTCGTTCGAACCGTCGGCTCGGGAGTCGAGGTCCGCCCGGTGCTTCAGGGGCGGACGGTGGCGCGGAGACGAACGGGAGGCGCGGGATGGAGGTGCGGAGCGGAGGGGGGACGGAGTCAGGAGTCGGTAGCGCAAGGGGAGTTGGATCGGGTTCAGGAGCCGATGTCGATGATCACCCCGTGGGAGGTGACGGTGGTGACGGCGAGGATCGCCAGCGAGGTGATGCCGAGGGTCAGGCCGAGGAGGGCGCGGCCGCGTCGGCGGGTGCCGCGGAGCAGGGCCAGGGTGGCCAGGGTGATGGCGATCGGCCCAAGGACGATGTTGAACAGCAGCAGGCCGGGCAGGCCGAGGAGGAAGGAGGCGATGGCGAGGCCGTCGGCCTCGGCGGGGCTCTGACGGGTGGTCGCCTGGCTGTGGGTCTCCGGGCGGCTGGTGCTCCGAGGGCCGATCGCCTGGCGGTCGGTGACGATGCTCATGGTGGTGCGGGTCCTCTCTGGGGAGTGGCCGCGGGGCGGTCCGCGGAGCGGCCGGGTCGGCAGTGCAGCCGGGTCAGCAGTGCGGCTGGGTCGGCGGAGCGGCCGGGTCAGCGGTGCCGGAGGCGGGCGATGCCCTCGCGTGCGCCGAAGGCGAGCAGCCAGGCGGTGATGGCGGCGGAGGCGGTGAGGAAGACCGGGAGCGAGGTGTGGGCGGCGGTGCCGATCAGGATGCCCATGGCGACGAGGGCGGAGAGCAGGATCACGGCTGGCTCCTTCGGCTGCGGCTGGGACTGCGCCGATTTCGGTTGACAACTGTTCACTGACTTCGTCCTCACTGTACGCCCGGCTGGCCAAGTTCAGCAAACGAATGTTTACTGAATGGCGTGAGTCACACCGTTGGGGCCAGGCAGGCCCAGAAGCAGCAGAGTCGGCGGGCATTGCTGGACGCCGGGCTGCACCTGTTGGCCGATCAGAACCTGGCGAGCCTGGGCGTCCGCGAGGTCACCCGGGAGGCGGGGCTCTCGCCGGCCGCCTTCTACCGGCACTTCCCGGACCTCGCCGCCCTCGGGGTGGCGCTGGTCGAGGAGTCGCTGGCCAGCCTGCACGTCATGATCCGCTCGGTGCTCGCCGAGTCCGGCGGTGCCGAGGAGCTGATCGACCGTGCGGTGGACGTGATCGAGCGGCACGTCCGCGAACACCGGGGGCACGTACGCTTCCTGGCGCGCGAGCGGCACGGCGGAGTGCGGCAGGTGCGCGAGGCGATCGACGTCGAACTCGGCCGCTTCGCCGCCGAGGTGGGAACCGCCCTCGCGCTGCAGCCGGAGTCGCGCGGATGGAGCGAGCAGGACCTGCGGATGCTCGCCGAGCTGTACGTCGACCACATGGTCTCCACGGCCGCCGCCTTCCTGGAGGCGCTGGAGACGGACCCGGCGCGGGAGCAGCGGATCGCCGCCACCGCGCGTCTCCAGCTGCGCCTGATCAGCACCGGCCGGGAGCACTGGCAGGCGGGCTGAGCGCCTCCGTCAGGGAGTTGGCGGTCACTTCGTGTGACGGGCGGGCCGGGTCGCGGGCCGAGGCGGGCCGAGCCTCGTGCCGGGTGGCGGCGGTAACCGGCCATTGAGGCTTGGGCGGTTCTTGGTGTTGCTTTGACTCTTGACAGTGAGTCATGTCCGCGACAGCTTTGGTGCACCCCCACCCGTGGACCCCCACAGCGAGAGGTCTCTCATGAAGAAGCCGCTCATAGGCACGGTCGCCACGTTCCTGGTCGCCGGGGCCGCCGCCTTCGTCGGTGGCGTTCCGGCTCAGGCCGCCGCCCCTGCCGCCACGTCTGTCACGTCTGTCACGTCCGCTGACACGTCCGTCGCCAAGCCCGTCGCCGCCGTCAACTTCGCCGGGACGGTCGCACTCAGCAACTGCTCCGGCTCGCTGGTGCGGATGCCCGGCTCGGCCGCGAGCGACCCGGCCCTCGTGCTCTCCAACGGGCACTGCCTGGAGACCGGCATGCCCGGCCCGGGCCAGGTGGTCCTCAACCAGTCCTCCAGCCGCAGCTTCACCCTGCTCAACGCGAGCGGCAGCGGTGTCGCCACGCTGCGCGCGACCAAGATCGTGTACGGCGCGATGACCGACACCGACGTGTCGATCTACCAGCTAAACACCACCTACGCCTCGATCCAGTCCCGGTACGGGATAGCCCCGTTGACGATCGCGGCCACCCACCCCGTCCAGGGCGCCTCGATCAAGGTCGTCTCCGGCTACTGGAAGAAGATCTACTCCTGCTCGGTCGACGGCTTCGCCTACCGGCTGAAGGAAGCCGACTGGACCTTCAAGGACTCGCTCCGCTACACCTCCACCTGCAACGTGATCGGAGGGACCTCCGGCTCGCCGGTGGTCGACGCCTCGACCAACCAGGTGGTCGCGGTGAACAACACGATCAACGAGAACGGCGAGACCTGCACCCTGGACAACCCCTGCGAGGTGGACCAGAACGGCGCGGTGACGGTCCGCCCGGGCATCGGCTACGCCCAGGAGACCTACGGGATACCGGCCTGCTTCGCCGCCGGCAACCGCTTCGACCTCACCCTCCCGGGCTGCACCCTGCCCCGCCCGTAGAGCACCAGGAAACCCCGCTGACCAGCACTTTCCTCCCGATGGGCCATCCGCGAACGGCGGGTGGCCCATTCGGCCGTCCATCGGCCGGCCGCCGTACCGCCCGCCGTAGCGACTGCCGTACCGACCGCTGTACCGCCTGCCACACCGGCCGCCGTACTGCCTGTCACACCGACCGCCGTACCGATCGCACCACCTGCACCGCAGATATGGAGAGTTGATGACCACCACCGTGAAAAGACTGCTGGCCTCCGCCCTGCTGATACCGCTGCTCGCGGTCGGCGGCCTGGCGAGCCCGGCGTCCGCCGCCGACGGCCGGAGCGCCACCCAGGGCGCGCAGGGCGACCAGGGCGGCCAGAACGACCAGGGTGACCAGAACGACCAGGGCAACGGCTCCCGCCACGGCCGGAGCCCCGCCGACGACCCGACCGCCGACATCAAGGACCGCCTGGCGGCGATCCCCGGGGTGACCGTCACCGAGGAGAAGCCGACCACCACCGGTCACCGCTACTTCATCGCCACCTACACCCAGCCGATCGACCACAACCGCCCCTGGCTGGGCACCTTCCAGCAGCGCTTCAGCCTGCTGCACCGCGGCTACGACCACCCGACCGTCTTCTACACCAACGGCTACACCCTGGGCACCAGCCCGTCCCGCACCGAGCCGACCCGGCTGGTGGACGGCAACCAGGTGTCCATCGAGTACCGGTTCTTCACCCCCTCCCGCCCGGACCCGGCGGACTGGTCCAAGGCCGGCATCCGCCAGGGCGCCGCGGACTCGCACCGGCTGGTGACCGCGCTCAAGCGGATCTACCAGGAGGAGTGGCTGTCCACCGGCGCCAGCAAGGGTGGCATGTCCTCGACCTACTACCGCCGCTTCTACCCGGACGACGTGGCCGGCACGATCGCCTACGTCGCGCCGAACAACACCAACGTCAACGACTACGCGGCGTACAGCGAGTTCTTCCGCACCGTCGGCACGCCCGAGTGCCGGGCCCGGCTGAACGACGCCCAGCGCGAGCTGCTGGTGCGCCGCGACCGCCTGGAGGCCCGCTACGTCGCCGACAACAAGGCGGCCGGCTCCACCTTCAACACCCTCGGCACCCCGGACCGCGCGTACGAGGCCGGCGTGCTGGACGTGGTCTGGGCGTTCTGGCAGTACAGCCTGGAGTCCGACTGCGCCAAGGTCCCGGTGGCGGCCACCGCGACCGACGACGAGCTGTACGCCTGGTTCGACTCGCAGTCCGGCATCACCGGCAACAGCGACCAGTCGCTGGCGAAGTACACCGCGTACTACTACCAGGCCGCGACCGAGCTGGGCGCGCCGTTCTTCGACGTCTCGCACCTCAAGGGCGTGCTGCACTACGACTACAAGGAGCTCTACTCGGTCCGCAGCTACGTGCCGAAGGAGATCCCGACCGTCTTCAACCCGAACGCGATGCCCGACATCGACCGCTGGGTGAAGCGCGAGGGTGAGCGGATCATGTACGTCTACGGCGGCAACGACCCGTGGGGTGCCAAGCCGTTCCGCCTCGGCCGGGGCAGCGAGGACAGCTACGTCTACACCGTGCCCGGCGGCAACCACGGCTCCAAGATCGGGCAGCTGCCCGCCGCGCAGTCGGCGGAGGCCACCGCCAAGGTGTTGGAGTGGGCGGGCTTGAGCGACCCGAACGCCGCCCGCTCGCTCGCCAAGTCGCCGCGGGCGGGTGCGGACTTCGGCCCGCTGGACGTCGAGGGCCAGCGGCTGGAGCAGGAGCGCCGCCCGCTGTAACGCCGACGCGCGCAGCAGGCCGCACCACCAGGCACGCAGTCGAGGAGGTCGCCCCGGGTTCCGGGGCGGCCTCCTCGCGTCGTTCGGGGAACGGCGGGCACAGCCGAAGAAGCAGCGGACCGACCCCTCCCCGAAGCAGTGAATCAGTGCTTCAATGCTTCCATGGCCTACCGACGCACGCCCGCCGTACAAGCCCGCCTGGACGCCCAGCGCGAAGCGGTGCTCCAGGCAGCGGTCGGCCTGCTCGCCGAGCGCGGCTACGGCGGCTGCACGATGGCCGCCGTGGCGGACCGCGCCGGGATCGCCACCGGCAGCCTCTACCAGCACTTCAGCGGCAAGGCCGAGCTGTCGGTGCAACTGTTCCGCCGGGTGGTCACGCACGAGATCGACGCGGTCAACGCCGCTGTCGCGCTCCGGGACACCCCGCGGCAGCGGATCGCCGCCGTGGTCGAGACCTTCGCCGCCCGCGCCCTGCGCGCACCCCGGCTGGCGTACGCGCTGCTGGTCGAGCCGGCCGACGCGGTCGTGGACGAGGAGCGCCTGGTGTTCCGGCGGGCGTTCCGGGACGTGATCGCCACCGAGATCGCCGCCGCGGTGGCGAGCGGCGAACTGCCCGAGCAGGACCCGGTGCTGACCGCGGCCGCCCTGGTCGGCGCGGTCGGCGAGGCGCTGGCCGGCCCGCTCGCCGCCGCACCGGTCGGAACCGCCCGGCCCGGACCCGGCGAGTCCGGGAACGGCGGGCCTGAACCCAGCGAGCCCGGGCACAGCGAGCCCGGAAACGGCGAGTCCGAACACAGCAAGAACACCACGGTGGTCCCCGCCCTGGTCTCCTTCACCCTGCGTGCCCTGGGAGGACGCGATGACAGCGACGCATGAGGTCACCAACCAGGTGCCCCTGCCGTACGGACACGACACCGCCGCCGACCCCACCCTGCTCGCCGCCCTCCAGCGGGCCGACGCCGGCTGGGCCGAGCCCGAGCTGCGCGAGCTGGGCCGGCTGGCCGGCTCCGAGCAGGCCGCCGAGTGGGGCCGGCAGGCGAACGAGAACCCGCCGGTGCTGCGCACCCACGACCGCTTCGGAAACCGCGTCGACGAGGTCGAGTTCCACCCGGCCTGGCACGAGCTGATGCGCACCGCCGTCTCGTACGGCCTGCACGCCGCGCCCTGGCGTGACGAGCGTCCCGGCGCGCACTCCGCCCGTGCCGCCGGGTTCTTCGTCTGGGGCCAGGTCGAGGCCGGCCACACCTGCCCGATCTCGATGACCTACGCCGCCGTCCCGGCGCTGCGCGCCAACCCCGCGCTGGCCGCCGAGCTGGAGCCGCTGCTGGCCGCGCGGGAGTACGACTTCGGGCTGCGCGAGCCGCGCACCAAGCGCGGGCTGATCGCCGGCATGTCGATGACCGAGAAGCAGGGCGGCTCGGACGTCCGCACCAACACCACCGCCGCCGCTCCGCAGCCGGACGGCACCTACCGGCTCACCGGCCACAAGTGGTTCACCTCGGCCCCGATGTCCGACCTCTTCCTGACGCTGGCCCAGGCGCCGGGCGGCCTCAGCTGCTTCGCGCTGCCGCGCGTCCTGCCGGACGGCAGCCGCAACCGCCTGCAGCTGATGCGCCTCAAGGACAAGCTCGGCAACAAGTCCAACGCCTCCGCCGAGTTGGAGTACGACGGCGCGGTCGGCTGGCTGGTCGGCGAGGAGGGGCGGGGCGTCCCGACCATCATCGAGATGGTCAACATGACCCGCCTGGACTGCACCATCGGCGCGGCCTCCGGCATGCGCTACGGCGCCACCCGGGCGGTCCACCACGCCCTGCACCGGCGGGCGTTCGGCAAGGCGCTGGTCGACCAGCCGCTGATGCGCAACGTGCTCGCCGACCTGGTGGTGGAGTCCGAGGCGGCCACGATCGTCGCCATGCGGCTCGCCCAGGCCACCGACCGCACCCTCGCCGGGGACGGGAACGAGGCGCTGGTCCGGCGGCTGGGCCTGGCGGTGGCCAAGTACTGGGTGTGCAAGCGCGGTCCGGCGCACTCCGCCGAGGCGCTGGAGTGCCTGGGCGGCAACGGCTACGTGGAGGAGTCCGGGATGCCCCGGCTCTACCGGGAGGCGCCGCTGGTGTCGATCTGGGAGGGGTCCGGCAACGTCGCCGCCCTGGACGCGCTGCGCGCCATGGCCAAGCGTCCCGAGAGCGTGGAGGCCTTCCTCGGCGAACTCGACGCCGCCGCGGGTGCGGACCGCCGGCTGGACGCGGCCGTCGCCGCGCTGCGCAAGGAGCTGACCGACCTGGGCGACCTGGAGTACCGCACCCGCCGACTGGTCGAGTCGATGGCGCTGGCCTTCCAGGGCTCGCTGCTGGTCCGCTACGGCAGCCCGGCGGTGGCCGACGCGTTCTGCGCGAGCCGGCTGGGAGGCGACCACGGGGCGGCCTTCGGTACCCTGCCGGCCGGGGTCGACACCGGAGCGATCATCGACCGCGCCCTGCCGGTGCCCGCGTGAACGACCGAGCGGCGAACGACCGAGCAGTGAACGACCGAGCGGTGAACGACCGAGCGGTGAACGGCCACGAGGCGGACGGTCCGGAAACGGACGGCCAGGAGGCCGAGAAGGTCAGGGAGTTCTGGCAGACGCTCGGCCTGCCCGGGCTGATCGACGTGCACACCCACTTCATGCCGAAGAACGTCCTCGACAAGGTGTGGGCCTACTTCGACGCGGCCGGGCCGCTGGTGAACCGTCCCTGGCCGATCACCTACCGCGAGGCCGAGGAGCAACGGGTCCGGCGGCTGCGGGACTTCGGCGTCCGGGCGTTCACGTCCATGCTGTACCCGCACAAGCCCGGCATGGCCGGCTGGCTGAACGCCTGGGCCGCCGACTTCGCCGCCCGCACCCCGGACTGCCTGCACACCGCGACCTTCTTCCCCGAGCCCGAGGCGCCCCGCTACGTGGCCCGGGCGATCGAGGACGGCGCCCGGGTGTTCAAGGCGCACCTTCAGGTCGGCGGCTACGACCCGGCGGATCCGCTGCTGGACGAGGTCTGGGGGCTGCTCGCCGAGACCGGCACCCCGATGGTCACCCACTGCGGATCCGGGCCGGTGCCGGGCAGGTTCACCGGCCCGGGCCCGATCGGCGCGGTGCTGGAGCGGCACCCCGGCCTGGTCGTGGTGGTCGCCCACCTCGGGATGCCCGAGTACCGCGGCTTCCTCGACCTGGCCGAGCGCCACCCGGCCGTCCGGCTGGACACCACCATCGCGTTCACCGACTTCGCCGAGGCCGACGACCCGTTCCCGCGCGAGGAACTGCCGCGCCTGCGCGGGCTGGCGGACCGCGTCCTGCTCGGCAGCGACTTCCCCAACATCCCCTACCGGTACGTCCACCAGCTGGAGGCGCTGGCCGGGCTGGGGCTGGGGGAGGAGTGGCTACGGGCGGTCTGCCATGACAACGCGGCCGCCCTCTTCGGCATCAAGCCCGAAGGCTGATCACCGCACCACCGAGCCGGCACCACTGATCCGGCAGCACAGGCCAGCGCCACAGGTCCCGCACCACCGAAGACCGCACCACCGATCACCGCACCGTCCGCAGCACCTCCAGCGCCCGAGCGTGCAGCCCGGGCGCGGCGGCGAGGAAGCCGTCGGAGCCGGCCGTCCAGGCCGACCCGGCGGCGTCCGTCACCGCCGCGCCCGCCTCGCGCGCGATCAGCGCGCCGGGCAACAGGTTGCCCGCGTCGAGGCCGTACTCCCAGAACAGCGCCAGGTGCCCCGAGCCGACCTGGGCCACCTGGAGCGCGGTCGGGCCGAGGTTGCGCACCGCCAGGACCGCTCCCGCCATCGCGGACAGCGACTCGCCCGCCCGGCGCAGCGCCACCGGGTCGGCGGCCACCCACGGCGGCTGGCTGGTGGCGGCGACGGTGACGGCCAACTCCCGCTCCAGCGGCGCGATCGGCCGCCCGTCCAGCCGGGCCCCGCCGCCGAGCACCGCCCGGTAGGTGCGGCCGTCCTGCTCCGGGGCGTGCACCACGGCCAGTACCGCCGTGCCGTCCCGCACCAGGGTGGCGGTCACCGCCCAGTGCGGCTGCCCGAGCAGGTACTGCACCGCGCCGTCGGTCGCGTCGCACAGCCACCACTCGCCCTCCGCGGGCACCGTGCCGTCCAGTTCCTCGGGCACCCAGCCGGCCTGCGGACGCAGCGCCGTCAGCCGCTCCCGCAACGCCGCGGCGGCCGGGCCGTCCAGTTCGGCGAAGGCGGCCGCCGCCTCCTCGATGGTCCGCGCCGTGACCGGGTCGGCGGACCGGCGTGCCGCCAGCCCCGCCCCGACCTCGCGCACCGCGGCCTCCACGCCGTCCGCCAGCGTCCACAGTTCCTTCGTCACGGCGACTCCTCCTCGATTCCTCACGCCCGATTCCTCACGCCGGGGCGGGGCTCCGGCCCGGCGTCCGCTCCGGCCGGCCGGCCGGTCGGGACAAGGAGTACCGTCAGGCTGCCGATCAGGACGCGACTGCTCCCGAGAGTGACGGGAATCGGACACCATGGACTTCTCCACCGCCGATCCGGACAGCGTGCTGGACACCCTGGACCGCCGCCTGGTGTGCGCCCTCCAGGTGGACGGACGGGCCGAGCCCGGCCGGATCGCCGGGGTGCTGGGAGTCTCCGCCCGGACGGTCACCCGCCGGCTGGGCCGGATGCGGCAGGCCGGGGTGCTGCGGGTGGTCCGGTTGCCGGACGTCGAGGACGCCGCCGTGGGCGCGCTGCTGCTGCGGGTCCGGGTGCTGAGCGGCCGGGTGGACGCCATCGCCCAGGCCCTCGCCGACCGCTCCGACGTCCCGTTCGTCGACGTGATGCTCGGCGGCCACGAGGTGGGCGCCGTGGTGCTCACCGACGCCGGCTCCCGCGACCGGCTGCTGTACGGGCAGTTGCCCGCGACCGGTGCCGTCACCGAGACCACCACCCACGCCGTGCTGCACGCCTTCGCCGACGCCGGGCAGTGGCAGGCCGGGTACCTCACCGACGAGGAGGCCGCCGCACTCGCCAGGCCCACCGCCCCCCGCCCGGCCGCGCCGCCGCCGCTGGACGGCCTCGACCGCGCGCTGCTGGAGCGGCTGGGCGAGGACGCCCGGCAGTCCCACGCCGTGCTGGCCGCGGCCGTCGGCGCGCCCGAGTCCACGGTGCGCCGCCGGCTGCACCGGCTGGACGAGGCCGGGCTGTTGCGCACCCACGCCACCGTGGACCCGCGGCTGCTCGGCATGGCCGTGGACGCCAACCTCTGGCTGGACGTGCCGCCCGGCCGGATCGCCGAGGTCGGCACGGCGCTGGCCCGGCACCCGCAGGCGCACGGGGTGTTCGCCACCAGCGGCCCGGCCAACCTGCTGGCCACGGTGTTCTGTCCGGACCACGGCGAGCTGTACCGCTTCCTCACCGACACCCTCGGCCCGCTCGGTGCCGCCCGGGCCGAGACCACCATCACGGCCCGCGCGGTGAAGCGGGCCGGCGTCCTGCTCCGGCGGCCGGCCCGGCGGCCGTAGCGGGCCGGTCGTCACCCGCGGGGGAGACGGGCCCTCAGCCCCCGGCCCGGCTCCCCGGCCCGGCCCCGCAGCCCTGCCCCCGGCCCGCCGTTACCTGAGGGGTAATCGACGCCCGCCGCCCCACCGGGCAGGGTGGTGGCATCCGGTGCGGCCGCCACGGCCCCGGGCTCCCACCCCCTGACAGGAGGCGATCCGCCATGTCCGCCCACGCGAACACCCTCACGCCCGCCCGACCCGGTTCCGCCTTCTCGCCGTGGACGGTGCGCGGTGCCCTCACCCTGGACGCCCTGGTCACCGGCGGCAACGGCCTCGCCTACCTGGCCTTCTCCGGCCCGCTCGGCGAACTGCTCGGCGCCGGCCGCACCACCCTGGTCGACCTCGGGCTCCTCCTCCTCGGCTACGCGTTCGCGGTCGGCGCGCTGGCCGCCCGTCGGCGGCCGCCGGTGCTCGGGGTGCGGGCCGTGATCGACCTCAACCTCGTCTGGGTGGTGCTCAGCCTGGTCGCGATGGAGCTGTGGCTGGAGCCGACCACCGCCGGGTTCGTCTGGATCCCGGCACAGGCCGCGGCGGTGGGCCTGTTCGCCGTCCTCCAGTTCACCGCCCTGCGGCGCCAGGCCCAAGGCCGGACCCGGGCCCAGACCCGGGCCCAGGGCTAACGGTCCGGCCCGATCGCGGCTTGCAGGAACCGCACCGTCTCCGCGTCGGCCGGCAGGAAGGTCTCCATGGCCAGCTCGGAGACGGTGACGTCCAGCGGGGTGTTGAAGGTGGCGATGGTGGAGAGGAAGGAGAGCACGTGCCCGTCGTGCCGGACCCGCATCGGCAGCGCGAACGGGAACCCGTCGGCGCCCCCCGGAGCGCCCGCAGCCGCGCCGCCGCCCGCGCCGCCGCCCGCGCCGCCGCCCGCAGCCGCGCCGCCGCCCGCGCCCGGGTCGTCCGCGGGGTCGCCGGCCGGCTCGGGGTAGCCGCGGACCTCCTCGTACAGCCGGCGCAGCGGCTCGGCCCGCACCAGTTCCAGCTGCCGTTCCATCCGCTCCAGCAGGTGCTGCCGCCACTGCCGAAGGTTGAGGATGCGCGGTGCCAGCCCGTCCGGGTGGAGGGTGATCCGGATCGCGTTGAGCGGCGGCTCCAGCAGGTGCGGGGCGATGCCGTCCAGCAGCAGTCCGAGCGCGCGGTTGGCCGCCAGCACCCGGAAGGAGCCGTCGACCACCACCGCCGGGTACGGGTCGTGGGCGGCCAGCAGCCGTTCCAGCCCGCCGCGCAGCGCGGCCATCGACGGGTCGTCCAGCGGCGTCTCGGGGTAGTGCGGGGCGTAGCCGGCCGCGAGCAGCAGGGTGTTGCGCTCGCGCACCGGCACGTCCAGGTGCTCGGCCAGCCGCAGCACCAGCTCCCGGCTCGGCCGGGAGCGGCCGTTCTCGACGAAGCTGAGGTGGCGGGCCGAGGAGTCGGCCCGCAGCGCCAGTTGCAGTTGGCTGAGCTGTCGTCGCTCCCGCCAGCCGCGCAGCAGCGGGCCGACGCCGGTTCCCGTCGGGCTGCCCATGCCCGCCATGATCGTCATGGCCCAGGACGGTACTCGAACGACCCCGGTCGGCGGGAGGGGGCGGTGGCGATCAGGGGCCGGGGCCAGCCGCCCGAAAGCCGGGGAGCCAGGGAGCAGGGGAGCGGCGGCTCAGACGCCGGTGCTCGACCCCGGGCGGATGACCATGATCACCACGACCACGGCCCACAGCAGGTTGAACACCCCGGCGGTCATCGGCAGCAGCTTCAGACCGCTGACGGCCTTGCCGTGCTGCTCGTCCGACGGGTCCAGTTCGAGCGCGTCCACGGCGGCCTGCTGGCCGGGCAGCACGAAGAGCAGCAGTGCGAGCGCGGCGAGGCCGGTCAGCACCATCGAGACGATCACCCAGGACTGCCCGAGCACGTCCATCACCTGGGCCAGGCCGATGCCGAGCACCGGTACCGCGACCCCGAGCAGCGCGTAGACCTGGGTGATCCGGTGCAGCACGCGCAGCACACCGGCGTCGGAGGCCCGGTCCGGTCCGCCGGCCAGCGCGGCCTTCGCCCGGCGGGGGAACATGCTGACGGCCACCGCGACCGGGCCTATGAACAGGACCGACACGAGGACGTGCAGGCTCAGCAGGAACTTGGCCATGGCGGGGCACCCTTTTGAATCCGGTGGGCAGCTGGTCGGCGGGCGCGCGTTCGGCGTGCCCACGACCAGGCACGCTAACACCGCTTATCCGCCGGCCCACCGCGCGGGCCCGCCTCAGGGCCCGCCCCGGCTCCGCTCCAGGGCCCACCCCCGCCCCGCTCAGCTCGAAGCCGTGAGCTCCACGATCCGGGGCGGGGCGGTGCTGACGGCCGCGACGGCGGCGACGTGCTCCGGGTCGGTCCGGTCGGTCCAGTCGAGCAGGTGCAGGTCCTCGTACCGGCTGCGCAGCGGCGCGCCCGGCGGGACGGCCAGCGGCAGGGCGGAGAGGTCGACCCGGCCGAGGGTGTCCAGGGTGGCCCTGCCGATCTTGATCAGCGACTCCTTGCGCACCCAGAGCCGCAGGAACGCCCGCTCCGGCTGCGGGTCGGCCTCGACGAGGGCGAGCTCGGCCGGGGCGAGCACCCTGCGGGCGACCGAACGCAGCGAGCCGCCCCGGGTGGACAGCTCGACGTCCACCCCGACCGGCTGGAACCCGGCACCGGCCGCGACCACGCCCCGGGTGTGGGAGAGGCTCACGTGCACCCCGGGGTGGTCCGGCAGGTAGGGCTTGCCGTGGTCGGCGAGCCCGCAGTCCGGGCACTGCTGGGCGAGGACGAGGCCGGCCACCGGCACGCCGAGCAGCCGGGCGGCGCAGAGCCGGACCAGCAGGTGCCCGGCGGTGAAGTCGATCCGCCCGGACTCGTGCCGGAAGCGCGCGGCGCGCTCCCGCTCCATGGCGGTCAGCAGGTGCTCGCCCGCCTCGGGGTGTCGCAGTACGGCGTCGGCGGACGCGACGGTGACGAGCGGTGCGCTCTCTTCCTGGGCCTCGGTGCTCATGACTCCAACCTAAGGCTTCCCTCGAACTCGCGTCCGCCCGGGCGATCGCTGCTCCGTACGGATGAATTTCGGATCAGATCTGAGGATCTGTAGGGTGAGAATGTCTGATTTGATGTTTGATGTCCCGAATCTCTGGAATCGTCGGCAGGCATCGCAGCAGCGCAGACATCACGGCAGGTCGTCCCGGCCTGCCCTTTCTCATGCACGGAGGAATTGTCGATGGGTCAGGCCACCGGTTCGCCGGATCACAGAACGACAACCGTGAGAACTCCGGCCCCGCGCGGGCGCCGGGCCGTCCTGGTCGCGGTGGCGACCACCGTCACCGCGCTGCCGCTGGCCGCGGTCCTGACGGTCGCTTCGGCCGCTCCGCCGGCCCCGCCGCTGGGCGCCTGCTCCGGGCCCGACTGCCCCGGCACCTGGCCGCCGGCGCACAACGGCGACTTCCCCGGCCGGGACGCCACCGTCAACGTCTTCACCGGCGGCGACTACACCGTGAACGGCCGGGCCGCGGAGGCCGAGGGCAGGATCGTCGCGCTGGGGAACCTGACCGTCGACAAGAACGGCGGCGGCGCCTACAACATGGGCGTCGTCGGTGTCGGCTCGCGCGTGGTGCCGCCGAACGGCAGCGACTTCGTCATCACCGGCGGCGACGTCGACGTCAGGACCGGCAACACCGTCCTGATCGGCGGCATCGACTCGCGCGGCCCGGCCTTCGGCAATCTGCGCCACGCGGGCTCGGTCACCGGCGCCGTGAACATCGACCCCACCGGTGAGTCGATCCAGGACCCGAACGCCGCCGCGCCCTACCGGTCGGTGCTGACCCGGATCGAGGAGGTCTCCGGCTGCGTCGGCCGGGCCACCGCGACCGGTACCGTCGCCGTCACCTCCAGCGAGGCGACCTTCACCGGCGACGGGACCAGCGCGAAGCAGGTCTTCAACGTCACCCAGGACCTCGCCTCGCCGTCCGGCGGGCAGATCGGCCTGGTCTTCGCCGGTATACCGGCCGGCGCCACCGTCGTGGTGAACATGCTCGGGGACAGCCCGGTCGTCAACACCTACACCGGCACCGGCCTGGCCGGGGACCAGACCACCGAGATGCGCTCGAAGCTCATGTACAACTTCCCGACCGCGACCTCGGCGCAGATCCTCGGCAGCGCCCAGTTCCAGGGCTCGGTCCTGGCCGGCAACCCCGGCGGCACCACGACCATCGCCCAGCCGGGCATGAACGGCCGGGTGTACCTCGCGGGCAGCCTGGTCCACACCGGCACCGGCGGCTACGAGATCCACAGCTACCCGTTCGACGGCGACCTGCCGGACTGCGCCGTGACGCCCAGCCCGTCGCCGACCTCGTCGACGCCGTCGCCCTCGCCGACGTCCCCGGCGCCCACCTCGCCGAGCCCGACCTCCCCGGCCACGACCTCCCCGACCTCCCCGGCGCCCACCTCGCCCACCTCGCCGACCTCGTCCGCGCCGACCTCGTCCGCGCCGACCTCGCCGTCGGCCGGTGCGACGACGTCGAGCGCCGGCCCGGCCCCGACCGGCCTCCACCCGACCGAGGAGCCGACCGGCCACCCCGGTGGCGGTGGTCAGCTGCCCTCCACCGGCGCGGGCAACGCCCCGGTGGTCTTCGGCGTGGCAGGCGTCGGCCTGCTCGGCCTCGGCGGTCTGGCCGTGCTGGCCGCCCGCCGCCGTCGCGGCCGCCACGGCTGACGGCCGTACGGCCCGTACGGCCGAGAAACCGGACAGCCGGCCAGTCGGACAGCCGAACTGCCGCGCAGGCCGCCCGAGTCGACCCGACCGGGCGGCCTGCGCCGTTCCCGCCCCGCCCTCGCCCCGTTCCGCCGCCGCCCCGTTCCGCCGCCGCGCCGAACGCCGCCGCCCCGTTCCGCCGCCCGTTCCGCCTACCGCCCGGCCGGGTAGTGGGCGAGGCCCGAGGCGAGCAGCCCGAAGGCCCGCTCGACCGCGGCCTCGACCCGGGTCCGTACCGTCCCGGCCGGTTCCCCGGCCACCATCGCCCGCCGGACCTCGCCGAGCACCGCCCGGTGGGCCCCCGCGACGGCTCCGGCCACGATCCGGGGGAGCGGGTCGTCCTGGTCGGCTCCTGACTCCTCGGCCAGGACGGCCGCCAGTGCCGCCTCGGCCCGGTCGCCGAGCTCCAGCAGTCGGGCCCGCAGGGCGGCGCTGTCCTCGACGATCCGCCAGAACGCCGCCACCCCGGGGTTCAGTCCGACCGTCGGTTCCCCCTCCGCGAAGGCCGCCAGCAGGTCGGCCCGGACGGCGTCCACGGCCGAGCTGCCCGCGGGGCGGCGGCGGACCACCTCGGCGAGGCGGGCGACCACCTCCTCCTGCCGGTCGAAGAACAGGTCCTCCTTGGTCGGGAAGTAGTTGAAGACCGTGTTCGGCGAGACCCCGGCGGCCCGGGCCACCTCGACCACCGTGACCCGGTCGAAGCCGCGCTCGGCGAACAGGCCCATGGCGGTGTCGGAGAGCAGTTCCCGGGTCTGCTGCTTCTTGAGTTCGCGAAGTCCCATGGCCGGATCCTATCCGCGAAGCATGGTGTCACTTAAAACTTACAGTGACACCAAAAATATCGGCTACGGTGACGGCATGACCTTCACCTTCGGCATCTATCCCGGCGGACTCCTCGGCGACGACACCGGCGTCATCGCGGCCGCCCGCCCCGACGAGCCGGCCCGGATCGCCGCGGCGCTGCGCGAACTCCAGGGCGGCGAAAGGGAGTTCCTGGTCCGCGCCTACCGCTCGTACCCGGGAGGCGAGCACACCCCGGAACGGCCCGAGCAGTACGCCGGCGAGGGCCGCCGGCTCGACCTGGTGGTGCAGTACCGGGAGCGCGGCGGCGAGTTGGCGGGCTGGCTGGACTTCGTCCGGCGCACGGTCCGGACCGAGGGCCACCGGCTCGCCCTGCTCCAGATCTGCGAGGAGCCCAACCTCGACCTCCCGCCCGTGGACGGGAGCATCCCGAACGTCCGCCGCGCGCTGGTCGAGGGCGTGGTCGCGGCCAAGGAGGAGGCGCTGGCCTGTGGATTCGACCGGCTGGCCGTCGGCTTCAACGCGGTGCCCTCCTTCGACCCCGCGGACACCTTCTGGTCAGAGCTCGGCCGGCTCGCCGACGAGCGCTTCCACCGTGCCCTGGGCTACGTCGGCCTGGACTTCTTCCCGGACGTCTTCCGCCCCGTCCCACCGGAGCAACTCGCCGACGCGGTACGGGCGGTGCTCACCGGCTTCCGCCAGGGCGCGCTGCCCCGGGCCGGGATCGGGCCCGGTGTCCCGGTGCGGATCTGCGAGAACGGCTGGCCCACCGGCCCCGGGCGGAGCGAGGCGCGGCAGGCCGAGGTGGTGGCGGAGGTGGTCCGGGCTGTCGCCGGGATCGCCGCCGAACTCAACGTCACTGGCTACGCGTTCTTCGCCCTGCGGGACGCGGACAGCGCGGGCGCCGGGCTGTTCCCGCACTTCGGTCTGCTGCGCGACGACTACACGCCCAAGCCGGCCTTCGCCGTCTACCGTGAGCTGGTCGCCGAGCTGACGGAAGCCGGCGGGGCGGACAGCGAACTCGCGCCCCGTGCCGGCTAGTAGATTGTCGCGGCTAAGTGTCGTTCCGGTTGGTGAAGTTGGGCAGAATCCCCTTGTCGCTTCCTTTCGGCCGTCAGGGGTGCCGTGTCCTCGCAGAAGAAGTATCCGGTTGCGTTGAGCGTCGAAGATCGCCAGGCCTTGGTGCGCGTGACGACGACGGGGGTCCGCAGCGCGTCGATGATCAGAAGGGCTCGGGTGCTGCTCGCGCTGGATACCTCGGTCGGCGAGGTCGCTCCACGGGCGGTGATCGCGGAGCGGGTCGGGGTCTCGCGCGACTCGGTCCGCCTGATCTCGAAGCGGTACGCGGAGACCGGCGGCGATGTGTGGGCCACGGTCGGGCGCAAGGAGCGTGCCCTGCCGCCGGTGCCCTCCCCGGTGACCGGCGAGGTCGAGGCCAGGCTGATTGCGCTGGCCTGTTCGACGCCACCCAAGGGACACGCCCGGTGGTCGCTGCGGCTGCTGGAGAAGCACGTCGCGCTGGTCGAGGACATCCCGGACCTGGACCACTCCACGATCGGACGGGTGCTAAAAAAACGGAACTGCGCCCTCATGTGAAGAAGTGCTGGACCATCCCGCCGGCGGCGAACGCGGCCTTCGCGGCGGCGATGGAGGACGTCCTGGCGGTCTACCGCCGCCCCTTCGACCCGGCGCGCCCGGTGGTGTGCATGGACGAGAAGCCCTACCAACTGCTCGGCCACGTCCGTGATCCGCTCCCCGCGCAGCCCGGCCGCGACCGGCGCGAGGACAACGAGTACATCCGCTCGGGGACCTGCTCGATCTTCTGCTGGGTCGAGCCGCTGCGCGGATGGCGGCGCGTGGACGCCCAGCCCCGCCGGACCAGGGTCGACTGGGCACACCAGGTTGAGCACCTGCTGACCGTGGACTACCCCGACGCGGAGACCGTGGTGCTGGTGATGGACAACCTCAACACCCACACCACCGCCTCGCTCTACGAGGCGTTCGACCCGGCAAAGGCCTTCGCCCTGGCCCAGCGCCTGGAGATCCACCACACCCCCAAGCACGGCTCCTGGCTCAACATCGCCGAGATCGAACTGTCCGCGCTCACCCGCCAATGCTTGGACCGCCGCATCGACGACCTCACCGTCCTCAACACCGAACTCGCCGCCTGGCAGCAACACACCAACGACAACCAGCGCCAAGTCGACTGGCACTTCACCACCGACGACGCACGCGTGAAACTACGCCACCTCTACCCCACCACACAGCGAAATTAAGCCGCGACAATCTACTAGTAGATTGTCGCGGCTAAGTGTCGTTCCGGTTGGTGAAGTTGGGCAGAATCCCCTTGTCGCTTCCTTTCGGCCGTCAGGGGTGCCGTGTCCTCGCA
>NZ_JBICYZ010000018.1:0-52517 GCF_043201465.1 Kitasatospora sp. NPDC048298 | reverse complement strand
CAAGTCGACTGGCACTTCACCACCGACGACGCACGCGTGAAACTACGCCACCTCTACCCCACCACACAGCGAAATTAAGCCGCGACAATCTACTAGTTCGCCTCGAAGAAGCGCTCCACCGTGCGCCGCCGGGCGGCGACGGCGTGCACCGGCTCGCCGATCACCCGGCCGGCCAGGGTGACGGCCAGCTCGCCGACGTCCCGGCGCAGCACCCGGGCCGCCTCGGCCCGGTCGGCGGCGATCCGGGCGCGGCCGGCGGTGAGCAGTTCGTCCCGGTCGCGGATGCCCTCCGCGCGGGCCGCGACCATCGCCGCCGCGCCGCGCTCGGCGTACTCCTCGCGGATCCGGGCCGCCTCGTGCCGGGCCTCGGCCAGCTCCCGCAGGCGGGCCTCCCGGGTGGCCTCGGCCTCGGCGAGCAGGGCCTCGGCGTGTTCGGCGCGCCCCTCGGTGGCCTCCCAGCGTTCGGACTGCACCCGTTCGATCCGGGGGAGCAGGTGGCGGCCGAGCGCCCACAGCAGCAGGAAGAACAGCGCCAGGCCCAGGAGCAGCGGGGCCGGTTCGGGCTTGAGCGGGCCGAGTTCGAGGTTCACGCACGACCTCCCCAGGGTGTGACGTTCCGTCGGTCCGGAGCCTCCCCAAGGACGAAGGGGATCGAACTCGGCCCGGACATGAGCTGCGTCACGACCGGCCCCCGGCCCCAGGGACTCGGCCCCCGGGACTCGGCCCCAGGGCTCGGCCCCCGGCTCCCGGGCTACGTCACCTCGCCCCGGCGGGAGAAGCGCTCCGCCCGCCACTCGCCGCTCTCCAGCACCTCGGCCAACTGCCGGGCCGCGTCCCAGACCTCGGTGTACGAGAGGTAGAGCGGGGTGAAGCCGAAGCGCATCAGGTCCGGCGCGCGGAAGTCGCCGATCACCCCGCGCTCGATCAGCGCCTGCACCACCGGGTAGCCGTCGGCGCGCCGCAGCGCGACCTGGCTGCCGCGCCGGGCGTGCTCGCGCGGGGTCACCACCTCGACGCCGTCCAGCCCCTCGGTCAGCGACACGAACAGGTCGGTCAGGGCCAGGCTCTTCGCCCGCACCGCGGCCAGGTCGGCCCGCTCCCAGACGTCCAGCGAGGCGCCGAGGGCGGCCTGGCCGAGCAGCGAGGGCGAGCTGGTCAGGAAGCGACCGATGCCCGCCTTCGGGTCGTACCCGGGCTCGAAGGCGAACGGCCGGGCGTGGCCGAACCAGCCGCTCAGCGGCTGGAGCGGGCCTGCCGCCAGGTGCCGCTCGGCGACGTACAGGAAGGCCGGTGAGCCGGGGCCGCCGTTCAGGTACTTGTAGGTGCAGCCGATCGCGAAGTCCGCTCCGGCGGCGTCGAGTTCGACCGGCAGCGCGCCCACCGAGTGGCAGACGTCCCAGATCATCAGGGCGCCCGAGGCCCGCACCCGGGCGGTGATCCCGGGCATGTCCAGCAGCTCGCCGGTGCGGTAGTCCACGTGCGAGAGGACGACCGCGGCGACGTCCCCGTCCAGGTGCCGGTCCAGCTCCTCGGGGCGGATCAGCGCACTGCGCGCGCCCTCGACCAGGCCGGTCACGCCCTCGGCGATGTACAGGTCGGTCGGGAAGGCCTCGGCGTCGCCGAGCACGGTGCGCCGGCCGGGGCGCAGCCGCAGCGCGGCCGACAGCACCTTGAACAGGTTGACCGAGGTGGTGTCGCAGACGACCACTTCCGCCGGATCGGCGCCGACCAGCGGCGCGATCCGCCGCCCCAGCCGGTACGGCTGCTCGAACCAGCCGGCGTCGTTCCAGCTGCGGATCAGCTCCCGGCCCCACTCCTCCTCGACCACCCGGCGCACCCGCTCGGGCGTGCGCACCGGCAGCGCGCCCAGCGAGTTGCCGTCCAGGTAGATCACCCCGTCCGGCAGGGTGAACTCCTTGCGGAATTCCGCCAGCGGGTCGACGGCGTCCAGCGCCGCGCAGTCCTCGCGCGTGGTCATGCCCGTCCCTCCCTCGTCATCCGTGTGCACGGTTCGTCCAGTCCCGTCCGGTCACGTCCGGTCCCGTCCCGGTCGTGCCCCGTCTCGCGGCCCGCGACGGCGAGCCACGGCCCGTCACGGCCCGTCACAGCCCGTCCCGGATCGTCCACAGCTCCGGGAAGACGTCCTGCTCGGCCGACCTGCGCAGCCAGGTCAGCCCGCTGGAGCCGCCCGAGCCGGGCTTGCCGCCCATGGTCCGCTTGACCGCCGAGAGGTGGCGCTGGCGCCACCGGGTGACCCGCTCGGCCACGTCCAGCAGGGCCTCGCCGAGCGGCTGGAGCGCGGCGAGCTCCGGCTCGGTGTAGACCCGCCGCCAGGCCGCCTCGACCTCCGCGGACGGCTGGTAGCGCTGCTCGGAGGGCGCCCGGTGCGGGGCCAGGCCGCGGCGCGCCAGCAGCGCCAGCGCCTCGTCGTACAGCCCGGGGGAGCGCAGCGCCTCGGTCAGCTCGGCCTGGGTGTCGGGCATCCCGTCGTACATCGCCAGCAGTGCGGCGTTCTTGTTGCCGAGCAGGAACTCCAGCCGCAGGAAGGCCGCGGACTGGAAGCCGGAGGCCTCGCCGAACAGCGCGCGGAAGGAGTTGAACTCGTGCGGGGTCATGGTGGCCAGCAGGCCCCAGGACTCCACCAGCACGTCCTGCACGTGGGTGCCCCGGCGCAGCGCGGCCAGGGCGGCGGCCAGGTCGTCCTCGCGCAGCGCCCGCCGGGCGAGCGTCCACTCGTGCCGCAGCAGGTCGAACAGCAGCTCCATCACCTGGGTGGTGACGATGAACGACAGCTCGGCCGGCTCCTCGCTGCGCGGGTGCTGCAGGCCGTGCAGCTCGTCCAGGCGCACGTACTGGGCGTACGGGGTGCCCCGACCCGGCGCTCCGCCCCGACCGAACGACAGGTTGGGTGTCTCCACCGTGTCGTGCCCCATCCCGATCCTCCTGATCCTCCGGGCCCCGTCGCCCGGTCCGGTGAACCAGCCGGACTGCCGGGTTCCACCGGGTGCCCATTGTGCGGCGGCGGTGGCCCCCGCTTGAATGGGTGACGGGCATCGCAACCGCCATTTGAGCTGTCGTTCGCGAGGCGTTCCGCCGATCCGCCTTACGAATGGAAACCCCTTGATCCCGACCGCCCTGGAGGCCGCCTTGGACGCCGTCGACCGCCGCCTGCTCGCCGAGCTCCAGGCCGACGCCCGGCTCTCGTACAACGAACTCTCCCGCCGGGTGAGCCTGTCCGCACCCGCGGTGGCCGAACGGGTCCGCCGGCTGGAGTCGGAGGGCGTGATCAGCGGCTACCACGCCCACGTGGACCTCACCCGGGCCGGGCTGCCGATCACCGCGCTGGTCCAGATCCAGTGCTACGGCCCGCGCTGCGTGCTGCGCGACCCGGACGTGCCGACCTGGCCGGAGGTGGTCCAGCTGCACCGGGTCACCGGCGGGGCGTGCTGCGTGCTGCTGGTCGCGGTGTCGACGATGGCCGAGTTCGAGGCGGTGTGCGACCGGCTCGGCGGCTACGGCCAGCCGTCCAGTTCGATGATCCTCTCCAGCCCGGTGCCCTGGCGGCCGGTGGTGCCGCGCTGAGCGCGGCCCGGGCGGTCCCCGGCGGTCCCCGGGCGGTCCTCGGCGTCCGCTGGCCTTGACGCGGGCGTCAAGGAGTAGGTTGCCCGGCATGCCGAACGAGCGCCACATCCTGCTGCTGTCCGGGAGCCTGCGGGCCGGTTCCACCAACGAGACGGTGCTGCGCACCGCGGCCGAGGTGGCCGCCGCCACCCCGGGCCTGCGGGCCACGTACTACGCCGGGCTGGCCGGGTTGCCGCACTTCAACCCGGACCACGACACCGACCCGCTGCCGGAGCCGGTGGCCGCGCTGCGGGCCGCCATCGAGGCGGCCGACGCGCTGCTGGTCTGCACGCCCGAGTACGCCGGGACGCTGCCGGGCGCGTTCAAGAACCTGCTGGACTGGACGGTCGGCGGGGTCGAGATCTCGGACAAGCCCACCGGCTGGATCAACGCCGCGGGCCCGGGCCGCGGTCTGGGAGCCGAGGCCGCCCTGCGCACCGTCCTCGGCTACACCGGCGCCGCGGTGCTGGACGAGGCCTGCGTCCGGCTTCCGCTGGAGCGCGGCGCGGTCGGCCCGGACGGGCTGGTCGCCGACCCGCTGGTGCGCGAGCGGATCGGCGAGGTGCTGGCCCGCCTCGCGGCGGGCTGACCGACGGACTGACCAGCGGACTGGCCGGCGGGACGGCCGACGGGCCGGGCTGAGGGTGGCCCGGCTCAGTGGCCGTCCGGCAGGTGCACCCCGAGCCCGGACAGCCCCTCCAGGAACAGCTCGACGCCGACCGCCGCCAGCAGCAGTCCGAGCAGCCGGGACAGCACCTCCAGCGAGGTGCGGTGGGTGCGCCGCATCAGCGGGGCGAGCATCGCCACGCAGAGGTAGTTGATCACCGCGACGGCCACGTACGCCCCGGAGACGGCGGCCTTCCAGCCCCAGTTGTCCTGGTTGAGCGAGGCGACCAGGACGGCCGTGATGGCGAGCGGGCTGGCGATGTACGGCAGCAGCAGTTCGCGGATGCCGTCCACCAGCGGGTTCGCCAGGTGCTCGTCCTCGTCGCCGTCCGAGCCGAGGTGGACGCCGAAGACCAGCGCGACGGCGTAGACGAAGAAGATCGCCCCGCCGGCGAGCTGCAGGGACTGGTCGCTGATGTGGAACAGGGTGGTCAGTTCGTCGGCCCCGAAGCCGAGCACCAGGCCGATCACCGACGAGATGGCCGTGCTCAGGGCCGCCAGCCGGCGCAGCTCCAGGTTGGTCCTGGTCCCGGCCAGCCGGGCGAAGGCCAGCAGGGTCTTCGGTGGGCCGACCACGGCGAAGAAGGTGATGAAGGCGCTGCTCAGGTTGAAGACGAACATGGGCCAAGCATGACCGCGGGGCTTCGGGCGGCCGGTCCGCCACGCTCCGCGTCCGGGCGTGGCGTGTGTCTCGTCGGCCGCGGTTCATTCCCGGTCGCGGAGGAATTCGCCCGGATGGCGGCCCCGGCTCGAAGGGGCGGGCGCTCTCGGGTCCCATGGAGGCAGGACTGCCGCCGAGCAGGACCACTCCGCCGCGGAAGCGAGGATGCGACATGGGCACGTGCCTGAACCGTAAGGACCTGGGCCTGCTGGCCCTGCGCGGCGCGGTCGGCGGGGTGCTGATCGCGCACGGCACCCAGAAGCTGTTCGGCTGGTTCGGGGGCGGCGGCCTGGAGGGCGCCACCCAGGCCATGGAACAGATGGGCTTCCACCCGGCGCGGCAGAGCGCGCTCGCGGCCGGCCTCGGCGAGGCGGGCGGCGGCGCGCTGCTGGTGGCCGGGCTGGCCACGCCGGCGGCCGGCGCGGTGGTGGCCGGGACGATGGCGGGCGCCGTGTCGGTGCACGCCCCGGCCGGTTTCTTCGCGATGTCCGGCGGCTACGAGTACCCGGCCTTCCTCGGCGCGACCGGGCTGGCGATCGGCCTGGCCGGGGCCGGCCGCTACTCGCTGGACCACCTGACCGGCCACGTCTTCGACCGGCCGTGGGTCGGCCTGGTGTCCTTCGTGGCGAGCGCCGCCGGGGCGTACGGCACGGTCGCGCGGCGCCGGCACGTGATGCGGCTGCGCGAGGAGCGGGCCGCGGTCGAGGCGGACGCGCAGGAGGGCTCGGGGCTCTCCTAGGGACCGGACCGGACTGTCTCTTGGGTTCGGCGGACCCGGCAGGGATCCAGGCGAGGCCCTGGCCGGGAGCCGCCCCGGGCGCCGGCCCGCGGCCGACTCACGGCGGCGCGGCCGGGTCACCCGGAGGCAGCAGCCCTGCTGGCGGCGGTCCGGCGGTCCTCGGAGGGTGGGCGGGGAGGTGTGCCGGGCAGCCCGGCACCGACCGGAAACGAGGGACCGCATGGACCGCCAGCCACTCACCCGAGCCAGCCACCCGACCCCGCCGAGGGCCACCGCGCAGAATCTGGACGCGCCGCCGCTGAGCCGCCGACGGCGTGCGGTGGCAGGGGTGTTGGCCGTGGCGGTGGTCGGTGCGGCGGTGCTCGCGGGCTGCTCCTCCGAGAAGAGCGCGGAGAGCGTGGCCTCCTCGGCGGCGGCCGCGGTGAAGCAGGGCGCGAGCGCCGCCGCCTCCGCCGCCTCGGCGCTGGCCTCGGCGGCCGGCGGGGCGGGCTCGGCGATCGCCTCGGCCCAGGCGCAGGCCTCGGCGGCGGTGTCGGCGGCCTCCTCGGCCATCGCCGGGATCAAGGGCGGGCTGGACGCCAAGGGGGACATCACCGTCGGGGCGGTGACCACCGGTTCGGACGGCAAGCCGCAGGCGCCGCTGAGCATCACCAACCACGGGCAGCAGTCGTACCGGTACGCGATCCAGGTGAACTTCACCGACGAGTCCGGCAAGGTGCTGGACGCGGCCGCGGTGACCGTCCAGGACGTGGCCCCCGGGCAGAGCGCCCAGGCCACCGCGCACGCCCACCGGGACCTCTCCGGCACGGTCAAGGCCGAGGTGGCCAACGCCGTCGGCTACTGATCTCCGGTGCCGGATCCGGGTGCGGCCGCCCAGTTCGGCGCGGGGGCGGAACCTTAAGCGGGTCTCAAGGCCCAACGGCACCCCTTGACGGGTGAGTTGGTCTAGTCCATTTTTATTGCCCAGGTGCAGGGAGCCCCTGAACCGGCGTCAGCGACCGTGTGTCGCTGACGCCGGTTCGGCACATCCCGGTAGTCCGTCATGGCCCGATCCGCTCGATTCCCCACCCACGCCTGTCATGTCCCGGTCGTCCGGCCCCACCCCGGACGCGTGCCCCCCGGGGCGGCGGGAACCCCCACAACCAGGAGTCACGCACCCATGCTGCGCTCACGCATTGAAAGGGCCGGGACCCCGGCTCCGCAGGGCGGCCGCCGACGTCGCCCCAAGAGCATGGCCGCCATCGCGGCCGGCACCACCGCCTCCCTGCTGCTCGGCGCCGGCCTCGCGCTGTCCGGCGGCGGCGCGGCCAACGCCGCGACCACCAACTCCACCGGTGCGCCCGCCACCAGCGGCGGCATCAAGGTCGCGTACTACGACCAGTGGTCGGTCTACGCGAACGCGTACTACCCCAAGACGATCCAGGACACCGGCGTCGCCGGGAAGCTGGACTACCTGATCTACGACTTCGCCAACATCCACCCGACCGACCTGGGGTGTTTCGAGGCCACCAAGGCCGCGGACACGAACGACAACAACCCCAACGCGGGTGACGGCGCCGCCGACGCGTTCGCCGACTACCAGAAGAGCTTCGGCGCGGACATCTCGGTCGACGGCGTCGGCGACGTCTGGAACCAGCCGATCGCGGGCAACTTCAACCAGCTGAAGAAGCTGAAGGCGAAGAACCCGAACCTCAAGGTCCTGCTCTCGCTGGGTGGTTGGACCTACTCCAAGTACTTCTCGCCGGCCTCCGCCACGGACGCCTCGCGCAAGCACCTGGTGTCGTCCTGCATCGACATGTTCATCAAGGGCAACCTGCCCGTCGACGCGGGCTTCGGCGGTCCGGGCTCGGCGGCCGGTGTCTTCGACGGCATCGACATCGACTGGGAGTACCCGGGCGGCGGCGGCCACACCGGCAACATCTCCAGCCCGGCCGACAAGCAGAACTTCACGGCGCTGCTGAAGGAGTTCCGCACCCAGCTGGACGCGCAGGGCGCGGCCGACAAGAAGACCTACGCCCTGTCGGCGGCGGTCGGTGCCGGCCAGGACAAGATCATGAACGTCGAGACCGACAAGATCGGTCAGTACCTGACCTTCCTCGACGTCATGACCTACGACATGCACGGCGGCTGGGACGCGCAGGGCCCGACCAACCACCAGGCCGCGCTCTACGCGGGCCCGAACGACCCGTCGACCCCGGTCAAGCCGGGCAACGGCAAGTACTCGATCGACAACGCCATCAAGGCGTGGACGGTCGGCGACAAGGACTACGGCATCCCCGGCGGCTTCCCCGCCGGCAAGATCAACATGGGTGTGCCGTTCTACTACCGCGGCTGGACCGGCGTGAAGGACAACGGCCAGCACGGCCTGTTCCAGCCCGCCACCCAGCCGGCGGCCGGTGCGGCGATGTCCGGCAACGTCCCCGGCATCCAGATGTACAAGGAGCTCGCGGGCTTCGTCGACAACCCGTCCAAGACCTTCTGGGACGACGCCGCGCAGGCCACGTACTTCTACGACGGCAACACCTTCTGGAGCGGTGAGGACGCCAAGTCGATCCAGGCCAAGCTCGACTACGCGCACTGCAACGGCCTCGGCGGCTCCTTCGCCTTCTCGCTGTACGACCTGGGCACCAAGACCGCCCTGTTCGACAAGATGGTGAGCGCCACCAACGGCTCCGCCGCCGGCTGCCCGGCCCCGCCGTCCCCGACCGGTTCGGCGACCCCGACCCCGACCCCGACCGGCTCGGGCACCCCGAGCCCGACCCCGACCAGCACCCAGACCACGCCGGCGCCGGCCTGCTCGGCGGCTCCGAGCTGGGACGCGAACACCACCTACGCGGCCGGTGGCACCAAGGTCTCGTGGAAGGGCCACTACTACACCAACAAGTGGTGGACCAAGGGCGACGACCCGAGCCTGAGCGGCCAGTGGGGCGTCTGGACCGACAACGGTCCCTGCTGACGGCCGACCGGCCGCCGAGGGCCTGACGGACCCTCGCGGCACCTGAAGTGACGAAGTCCGGCCCGCCGGGAGGATCATCCTCCCGGCGGGCCGGACCCGTTCGCGTTCCCGGAGCGGCTACACCAGGTCGTCGGTGCGCCCGAGCGCGTCCGGCTGGCTCTCCTCGATCCGCCGCAGCATCCGGCCCAGCGTCGCGGAGAGTTCGGCGCGCTCCTCGCCCGCGACGTCCTGGAGGAACTCCTCCTCGAACACCGCCGCCATCCGCATCGACTCCAGCCACTTGACGCGACCGGTCTCGGTCAGCTCGATGATCACCCGCACCCGGTTGGTCTCGTCCCGCTCCCGGGTGACCAGGCCGTCGGCCACCATCCGGTCGATCCGGTGCGTCATCGCGGCCGGGGTGAGCCCGAGCCGCTTGGCCAGCTCGCCCGGCCCCAGCCGGTACGGGCTGCCGGAGACCACCAGGGCCTTGAGCACCTCCCACTCGGCGGAGGTGATCCCGAGCACAGTCAGCTGCCGGTCGTACGCCACGCCCATCCGCCGGGAGACCCGTAGGAGGGTCTGCACGATGGTCTCCACCTGCGGGTCGACAGTGGGGAACTCCCGCTGGTAGAGCGCCACTTGCTCGGCGATGCCGAGTTCCAGGCGGGTGGCCGGGGCGGGCTTGTCGGCATCCGGCCGCGGCTTGTCCGTAGTCATGCCGACCAGTGTCCCACGTGCGTGCACCCCTTAAGCCTTTGACTCCGCACTCTTCCGGTGCTAAGACTTTATCTCGTCAAACTTTAGCTCTGAAATCTTCTGGACTTAAGAGTATCCAGTCGAAACCAGGAAGGGATGTGCACGGTGACCGGCACGGTGAAGCAGCAGAGGCAGCGGCGTGGAGCGGGCGGCCCGCTGCGCCGCGTCCAGATCGGCAACGCGCTCAGCGCGTTCGGCAGCGGATTCACGCTTCCGTACATGTACGTGTACGTGGAGCAGGTGCGCGGGCTGGGATCGATGGTCGCCTGGATGGTGTTCACGCTCTTCGCGCTGGCCGCCCTCGCCGTCCTCCCGTTCATCGGCCGCGGCATCGACAGGTACGGCCCCCGCCCGGTGCTGCTGGCCGGTACGGCGCTCGCCGCCACCGGCGCGTTCGCCTTCGGGCACGCCACCGGCACCCCGGGTCTGCTGGTCTCCTCGTTCCTGTTCGGCGCGGGCGTCACGGCCTGCCAGCCGGCGCTCGCCACGATGATCGTCCGCTGCTCCACGGCGGCCACCCGTTCGCACGCCTTCGCGCTCCAGTTCACCCTGGTCAACCTGGGCATGGGCATCGGTGCGCTGGTCGGCGGCCAGATCGTGAACGTGGCCGACCCTGCCAGCCTCACCCGGCTGTTCACCATCGAGGCGGCCACCTTCCTCGGCCTCGCCCTGGTCACCGGCACCGCCCGGATGCCGAGGGTCCAGCTGACGGCGGTCCACGAGAAGGCGGACGGCCCGACGGGCCTGCGCGCGCTGGTCGCGGACAAGGCGATGCTGCGGCTCTGCCTGCTCGCCGGGCTGATCTTCTTCACCTGCTACGGCCAGTTCGAGTCCGGTGTCGCGGCCTTCGCCACCTCCACCGTCCACACCGCGCCGTCCACCCTGGGTTTCGCGATCGGCGCCAACGCGCTGACCATCGTGGTGCTGCAGATGTTCGTGGTGCGGATGACCGCGCGCCGCCGCCGCACCACCGCGATGGCCGCGGCCGGCCTGGTCTGGCTCGGCGCCTGGGCGATGGCCCTGCTGGCCGGCCTGATCCGGACCGAGACCATGGCCGCCACGATCGCCATCGTCTCCGTCTACGCCCTGTTCGGCGTCGGCGAGTCGCTGCTGGCGCCCACCATGGGCCCGATCGTCGCGGACCTCGCCCCGGCCCGGCTGCTCGGCACCTACAACGCCGGGTACTCCCTGGTGAAGCAGATCGCGGTCGCGGTCGGTCCGGCCGTCGGCGTGCTGCTGGTCGGCTCCGGCGCCTGGCCGTTCTACCTGGCGGCCATGGCGGGCTGCACCCTGCTGATCGTCACCCTGGCGCTGCGGCTGCGCCCGTACCTCACGCCGGAGCAGGACAACGCGGCCCCGGCCGTGGTCCACACCGTCCAGGTGCGGGAACTGCAGACCGCCGCGTAGCGGAACGGCCCGCGAGGGCGTTCGCGACGGGCGCCGGCCAGGTCACCTGGTCGGCGCCCGTCGCGCTTGGCTTCGCGCGCACCGCCACATAGTGTCAGTGGCTGTTGACCGCCCGACCCAGGCCGGAGCGGCACGACCCCGGGCGGAGCCAGGACCCGGGCAGAGCAGACAGGCGAATCGGCGAGGCTATGACGCAAGCGGCGCTCACGCACCCACCGGCGGCCCCGGCCCCCGCGGCCCCGGCAGAGGCCTCGCGCGGCGGTCTGGTCCGCTGGGCGGCCGACCGCTCCGGCTGGCTCGGCCCGATCGCCGTCGCGCTCTTCGCCGGCCTGCTGCGGTTCTGGAACCTCGGCCACCCCAACGCCTTCGTCTTCGACGAGACGTACTACCCCAAGGACGCGTGGTCCCTGCTCCAGCAGGGCTACGAGGGCACCTGGCCCGACCACGCCAACGCCGACATCCTGTCCGTCCCGCAGTCGATCCCGCTGAGCTCCGCGCCCGAGTTCATCGCGCACCCGCCGCTCGGCAAGTGGGTGATGTCGATCGGCGAGCAGCTGTTCGGGCTGAACCCCTTCGGCTGGCGGTTCATGACCGCCCTGCTCGGCACCGTCACCGTGCTGATGCTGGCCCGGATCGGCCGCCGCCTCTTCGGCTCCACCCTGATCGGCTGCACCGCCGCGCTGCTGATGGCGGTGGACGGCCTCCAGCTGGTGATGAGCCGGGTCGGCCTGCTCGACGGCATCCAGATGTTCTTCGTGCTGGCCTCCTTCGGCAGCCTGCTGATCGACCGCGACCACGCCCGCGCCCGGCTCGCCGCGGTCGCCGAGGGCGGCGGCGACGCCGACGCGGTGCGGCTCGGGTGGCGCCCCTGGCGGATCGCCGCCGGGGTGCTCGTCGGCGCCGCCTGCGCGGTCAAGTGGAACGGCGCCCCGATCCTCGCCGCCTTCGGCGTCCTGACCGTCCTGTGGGACCAGGCCGGCCGCCGCGGCGCCGGCGCCCACCGCCCCTGGCGCTCCATGCTGCGCCGGGACGCCCTGCCCGCCTTCCTCGCCATGGTCGGCTCGGCCGTCGTGGTGTACGTCGGCGCCTGGAGCGGCTGGCTGGCCAGTGGCGGCAACGGCCAGGGCGGCTACGACCGGCACTGGGCCGACGGCCGCGCCGGGCTCTCCCCGGACAGCGTCCTCGGCATCCCGCTGCCGCAGGTCCCGATGAGCTGGGTGCCCGCTTCGCTGCGCAGCCTGTGGCACTTCCACTCGCAGATGTTCGACTTCAACACCGGCCTGAACCAGCCGCACACCTACCAGTCCAACCCCTTCGCCTGGCTGGTCGACGGCCGCCCGGTGTCGATGTACTGGGAGCAGGTCCCGTACGGGCAGCACGGCTGCACCTCCTCGGGCGGCTGCGCGGCGCAGATCCTCGGCCTCGGCACGCCGTTCCTGTGGTGGACGGCCTGCTTCGCGCTGGTCTACCTGCTGTGGCGCTGGTTCTTCCGGCGGGACTGGCGCTCGGGCGCGGTGCTCTGCGCGGTGGCCGCGATCTACCTGCCCTGGTTCAAGTACCAGGAGCGGACGATCTTCTCCTTCTACATGGTCGTGCTGGTGCCGTTCCTGTGCCTGGCCGTCGCCCAGATGCTCGGGGCGATGCTCGGCCCGGCCGGGTGCAGCCCCGAGCGCCGCCGGATCGGTGCGATCGGGGCCGGGGTGATCGTGCTCGCGATCGTCGGCTGCTTCGCCTTCTTCTACCCGCTGTACACGGCGGAGGTGATCCCGATGTCGTCCTGGCAGGACCGGATGTGGTTCACCAGCTGGATCTGACGGGCCGGACGTGACGCCGCTCTCGGCCCTGGTGCCCTCGGCCGGTCCGGTGGCGTCCGGCGGTCAGCTGCTGCCCGTCACCCCGGTGCTCGGGGTGGTCACGGCCGTGCTGCTGCTGGCCGCCGTCGCGGTGGCCGGGTGGGGCCTGCTCGGGCACGGCCACGCGGTGCTGCGGGCCGGACTGCGCGCGGTGGTGCAGCTGGCCGCCGTCGCCGCGGTGATCGCCTGGGTGGTCGGTTCGCTCTGGTGGTCGGCGCTGTTCGTGCTGCTGATGTTCTCGGTCGCGGTGCGCACCGCCGGGCGGCGGATGACCCGCGGCCCGGGCTGGGTCTGGGCGGCCGCCCCGATCGGCGCGGGGGTGCTGCCGGTGCTCGCCCTGCTGCTGGGCGTCGGACTGCTGCCGCCCGAGGGCCTGTCCGTCATCCCGGTCGCCGGCATCCTGATCGGCGGCGCGCTCAGCGCGACCTCGCTGGCCGGGCGGCGGGCCCTGGACGAGCTGCGGCTGCGGCGCGGCGAGGTGGAGGCCGCGCTGGCGCTCGGCTTCGAGGAGCGCGACGCCCGGCTGGAGATCTGCCGGACGGCGGCCGCGACCTCGCTCGTCCCGGCGCTGGACCAGACCCGGACGGTCGGCCTGGTCACCCTGCCCGGGGCCTTCGTCGGGATGCTGCTGGGCGGGGCCTCGCCGGTCCAGGCGGGGGCGGTGCAGCTGTTCGTGCTGATCGGGTTGCTGGCGGTGGAGTCGGTGGCGATCGTGGTGGTACTGGAACTGGTCGGGCGCGGGCTGGTCGCCGCCGAGGCGGAGGAGGGCTTCCGGTAGCGGCGGGCCGGTCGGCGCGGTCGGGTACGCTTGGGGCCGTTGAAGGGGAGTAGCCCTCCACCGGACCGTCGACATACTGGCCCCCAGGGGCCCGGCGCCCGGGGCACCGTCCGAAGGGGCGTTGTCGGCGAGACCTTCGGCCGCAGTGCTGTGACCATGACCAGTGCTGTCGGGCCGAAGCGTCCCCTGACGGACCTGCGGAGGCCGGGCAGCCCGACCGAGGAACTCCTGATGAGTATCACCGTTGCCGCGTTGACCTTCGGCATCATCTTCCTGGCCGAACTACCGGACAAGACCGCGCTGGCCAGCCTCGTGCTCGGCACGAAGTACCGCGCGAGCTACGTCTTCGCGGGCATCGCCGCCGCCTTCGCCCTCCAGGTGGGCATCGCACTCGTCGCCGGGCACCTGCTCTCGCTGCTGCCGCACCGCTGGGTGGAGGGCGTCACCGGCGTGCTGTTCCTGGTCGGCGCGGCGATGCTGCTGTTCCACGGCGGGGGCGACGACGAGGACGGGCACGCGGCCAAGGAGCCGTCCTCGAACAGCTTCTGGAAGGTGGCCGGGGCCAGCTTCGTGGTCGTCGCGATCGCCGAGTTCGGCGACCTGACCCAGATCATGACCGCCAACCTGGCCGCCAAGTACGCCGATCCGCTGGCCGTCGGCATCGGCTCCTGGCTGGCGCTGTGCGCGGTCGGCGGGATCGCCATCGTCGGCGGGCAGAAGCTGCTCAAGTACGTGCCGATGAAGCTGATCATCCGGGTGGCGGCAGCGATCATGGTGGCGCTGGCGGGGTACAGCCTCTTCGGGGCGATCACCGGCTGATCCCCGGGCCAAGCGCCGGCTGATTCCCGTGCACACCTCCTGCTGACGCTCCGCCGTCAGCAGGAGGTGTGCTTGTCCAGGGCCGCGCTGGTGTTGGGGCCGAAGACGCCCCGCTTGTCGCCCTTGACGTTCCACCTCCACTGGACGTAGTCGACGGTGTTCACGGTGGTGTCGTCGTAGACCCCGGTCACCGGTATGGACGCGAAGCAGCTGACGGCGGCGGCGAGCTTCTGCTGGAGAGCGGTGACGTCGGGGCCGCTCATTCCGTACTGCAGGATCCGCGGGGTCGGAGTGACGGCGGGCGTCGGGGTCGGGACGGGGGGCGCGGTCGGCGTGGGGGCCGGGACCGGGGGAGCGGCCGGGGCATCGACGGTCGGCGTCGCGACCGGCGGCGGGGTGGCCGTCTTCGTCGGGCTCGGCTTGCGGGTGGGGGTGGGGGTGGGGGTGGGCGTCGGGCTCGGCGCCTCGCTGGTCGGCGGCGTGCTCGGGGCGGGCGCGGCCAGGGTCGGCGGGTCCACCGGCGCGGGCGCCAGGGTGGTCGTCGGCAGCGGCTGCGCCTGCTTGGCCGGCGGCTCGGCGGAGGGCGTCACCGCGTACGCGACGCCGATGGTGAGCGCCACCAGGGCGGCGCCGACCCCGGCGAGCAGCCCCTTGCGCTGGGCGAGCGGGCGGCGCCCGGCCTGCTCGGCCGCCCGTCGGGCGGCTCGGCCGCCCGCCTCCGGGCCGGGCCCGGCCGGGCCCTGCCGGAAGTCCTGGGCCTGCCCGAAGGGGAAGAGGCCGATCTCGTTCCCGTCCGGCGCCGAAGCCGGTGTCCGCGGCTGCGCGGCCGCCGCCGGGTACCCGCCCGGCCCGGCCGGCGGGACCGGCGGCAGCACGGTGGTGGCGCACGCGTCCGGGTAGGCCCCGTCCGGACCGTACGGCGCCTGTCCCGGGCCGACCGGCGGCAGCACCGTGGTGGCGTACGCGTCCGCGTCCGGTCCCAGCGGGGGAACGACCGGCGACCCGGGCGCGGCGGGCTGCCCCGGGGGCACCGGCGGCAGCACCGTGGTCGCGAACGGGTCGACCACCGGGGTGCCCGGGTGGGCCTCGTCGGCCACCTGGTCGGCCGTCCGCGGGACGTACGGGCGGACCAGCGGCGGGCCCTCCAGGTAGGGCAGGACGGCGGTCTCGGTGAGGCTCGGGTCCGGGACGCAGCTGCACCCGGTGGAGCGTGCGGTGCCGCACGTCGGGCAGTGCTGGTCCGGCATCGGCCGGTCCTCCTCGGTTTCGCGTCGACTTTCGTGGGCGGTCGTTCGGGTCGTTCGGGTCGTTCGGGTCGTCCGCCGGTCGGTCGGCCGGCCGGCGTCCGGTCGTCCCGAGCACGCTCCGGGCGGACCCGGGCGGCGCGCGGACGCGCCTGATTATGCAGGACCGTCCGAGGGGTGGACAGGGGCGTCCGTCCCTCGGCGGGGTGTTGTGCCGGTTGGTGCCGGTCGGCCCTTCGGGGAACGCCCGGAGCGCGGCGGTTGTCCCCGGCGCTTACGCTCGGCTCACACCGACGGAACGAATCGGGACGAAACGACCAGCGTGGTCAGCTGGGAGTGATCATCCGCACGGCCCGGCCGACGGGCCGCGACCCCATGGAGACGCCATGCCCACGGAGACGCCGTGACGCCCGCGGAGACGCCGTGACGGAGCCGAGCACCGCGTCCGACCGGAGCCCGGCGGGCGAGCCGGGCCCGCCGGCGGTCACCGTGCACAACGTCTGGGTGCCGATCGGCGCCCTGCTGCTGGCGATGCTGCTCGCCGCGCTCGACCAGACCATCGTCTCCACCGCGCTGCCGACCATCGTCAGCGACCTCGGCGGCCTCGAACACCTCTCCTGGGTGGTCACCGCCTACCTGCTGGCCTCCACCGCCGCGACCCCGCTGTGGGGCAAGCTCGGCGACATGTACGGCCGGAAGCGCTTCTTCCAGGCCTCCATCGTGATCTTCCTGCTCGGCTCGGTGCTGTGCGGTATCGCCCAGAACATGGGCGAGCTGATCGCCTTCCGCGCCCTCCAGGGCCTGGGCGGCGGCGGGCTGATCGTGCTCTCCCAGGCGATCGTCGGCGACCTCGTCGCGCCCCGGGACCGCGGCCGCTACCAGGGCCTGTTCGGCGCCGTGTTCGGCGTCACCAGCGTGCTCGGGCCGCTGCTCGGCGGACTGTTCGTCGACCACCTCAGCTGGCGCTGGGTCTTCTACATCAACCTGCCGATCGGCATCGTCGCCCTGGTGGTGATCGCGACGGTGCTGCACGGGCTGGAGGTCCGGCGCGAGCACCGGATCGACTACCTCGGCACCGTCCTGATCGCCGCCGTCGCCACCTGCCTGGTGCTGATGACCTCGCTCGGCGGGACCACCTGGGCCTGGACGTCCTGGCAGATCGTGGGCCTCGGTGTGCTCGGGCTGGTGCTGCTGCTCGCCTTCGTCCTGGTCGAGCGGACGGCGGTGGAACCGGTGCTGCCGCTGCGGCTGTTCCGCTCGCGGACGTTCAGCCTGGTCGCGGTGATCTCCTTCGTGGTCGGCTTCGCGATGTTCGGCGCGCTGACCTACCTGCCGACCTTCCTCCAGGTGGTCCAGCAGGTCTCGCCCACCCTGTCCGGCATCCACATGCTGCCGATGGTGCTCGGCATGCTGCTCACCTCGATCGGCTCCGGCCAGATCGTCGCCCGCACCGGCCACTACCGGATCTTCCCGATCGTCGGGACGGCCGTGACCACCGTCGGACTGCTGCTGCTCTCCCGGCTGGACGAGCACAGCAGCACCGCCGAGATGAGCCTCTACTTCCTGGTCTTCGGCCTCGGGCTGGGCCTGGTGATGCAGGTGCTGGTGCTGATCGTGCAGAACTCGGTCGGCTACGAGGACCTCGGCGTGGCCACCGCGGGCGCCACCTTCTTCCGCTCCATCGGGGCCTCCTTCGGCGTCTCCATCTTCGGGACGGTCTTCGCGAGCGGACTGCGCAGCCGGCTCGCCGACGCGCTGGCCGGGGTGCCGCTGCCGCCCGGCTTCCGGCCGGAGGTCATCACCGCCGACCCGCGGGTCATCCCCCAGCTGCCGGCCGCCGTCCAGCCGGGGGTCTACCACGCGTACGCCGAGTCGATCACCCGGGTGTTCCTGTACGCGGTGCCGGTCGCGGTGGTCGCCTTCGTGCTGTCGCTGTTCCTGCGCGAACAGAAGCTGCGCTCCACCGTCACCGCCCCCGACCTCGGCGAGTCCATCGGGATCAACCCCGTGGAGCGCAGCTCGCTGGACGAGATCGCCCGCGCCCTGTCGGTGCTGAACAGCCGGGAGGCCCGGCGCGACCTCTTCCGGCGGATCACCGAGACCGCCGGGCTGGACCTGCTGCCCGCCTCCAGCTGGCTGCTCCTCCAGATCCACCAGCACGGCTCGGTCGAGCCGGCCGAACTGGCCGAGGCGCGGGTCGTCCCGATCGCCACCGTCGAGGAGGCCGTCCGGGAGGTGGAGGGCCGGGGGCTGGCGGCGCGGTCCGGCGGGCTGCCGCTGCGGCTCACCGAGTCGGGCGAGGAGACGGCCCTGCGGCTGGTGGCCGCCCGGCGCACCCAGCTCGCCGAACTGCTGGGGGACTGGGACGAGCAGCGGCACGCCGAGATCGCGGGGGTGCTGAACCGGCTCAGCTCCTCGCTGTGCGCGGACCTGCGGGACCGGCCGGACCCGTCGGGGCCGCAGGGGCCGTACCGTGGGGAGGGGCGGTCGTTCTGATGGTCCGACGGTCCGATGGCTCGACGGTCCAATGGCTCGACGGCTTGACGGCCCGTTCGGCGTGATGGGGAAGGGTGGTGCGGCATGCCGTTCGAGATCGAGCGCAAGTTCCTGCTGAGCGCCTTCGAGCCGCCGCAGACGGCGGTGCGGCAGCACATCGAGCAGGGGTACATCGCGATCAGGGACGACGGGACGGAGGTGCGGCTGCGGCGGATCGGCGGCAGCCGCGTCCTCGGCGTCAAGCGGAGCGCCTCCTCCGCGGAGGGTTCTCCCGTCCGGATCGAGGTGGAACGCGAGCTGGGGGAGCAGGAGTTCACCGAGCTCTGGCCGGCCACCGAGGGCGCCCGGCTGGTCAAGGACCGGTACACCTTCGAGGCCTCCGGCGTCACCGTCTACGCGGACGTCTACCAGGGGGAGTTGGCCGGACTGCGCACCGTCGAGGTCGAGTTCGGCTCCGAGGCGCAGGCGGCGGCGTTCTCGGCGCCGGAGTGGTTCGGCGCCGAGGTCACCGGCGTGAAGGCGTACAAGAACCAGACCCTCGCGACCCGGGGAATGCCCGGGTCCTGAATCCGCCGGGGGCGTTCGGCCCTACGGCGTGCCGAACCAGGGCGGGGTGTCGAGGCGGAACGGGTCGCCGGGGGCGAGCCGGCGCAGGCCGTCCTCCAGCAGTCTCAGCTGCTCCTCGCCGAGGACTTCCGACCACTCCTCGCGCAGCTCGTCGAAGATCCGGGCCGAGCGGAGCAGGCAGTCCATCCCGCGCTCGGTGAGCCGGACCACCTTGCGCCGGGTGTCGGCCGGGTCGGCGGCGCGCTCGACGTAGCCGAGCTGCTCCAGGTTGTCGACGGTCTTGCCCGCCGCCTGTTTGGTGACGCCGAGGCGGCGGCCGAGTTCGGAGGCGGTGGTGCCCTGCGGGCCGATCGCCTGGAAGACGAAGCCGTGCATCGGGCGCAGGTCGGGATGGCCCTCGCGGGTGATGCGCTCGTGCAGCTCGTCGGTGATCGTCCGGAAGGCGAGCAGCAGGCGCAGCGGCAGCTCAAAACCCGGCGGGGGCGGTTCACTTGGCACGATAGACAACCTCATTGACCATATGGACAACGTCATTGTCCACCCTAGGGGGTTCCTTCGCCGTGCCGGCCCCCGTCCACGCCTTTGACGGCCCACGGCCCGCCCGGCCGTGAGGTGTAGCAGACTGCTCCCGTAGGCAGTCCCCGTCACCGCACCGGCGGCCGCACCAGCGCGCCGGCGGAGCAGCAAGGAGCCCCCATGTCCGTCGTGAAGATCAACGTCCTGACGGTGCCGGCCGAGCAGCGCGAGGTGCTGGAGCAGCGCTTCGCCTCCCGGGCCGGCGCGGTGGAGAACTCGGACGGCTTCGAGTGGTTCGAACTCCTCCGCCCCGTCGAGGGCACCGACCAGTACCTCGTCTACACCCGCTGGCGCAGCGAGGAGGACTTCAAGGCCTGGATGGAGGGCCCGATGAAGTCCGCCCACCAGAACGGCCCCTCCGACGAGGCCCCCAAGCGCCCCGCCGCCACCGGCTCCACCCTCTGGTCCTTCGAGGTCGTCCAGTCCGCGGGCCCCAAGAACGCCTGAGCCGCCCCGTTCCGCCGGGCCCCTCCCCTCGACGGGGAGGGGCCCGGAGTGCTTCGCGGCCCCGGCTAGCGGCCGGCCGTGGCGCGGAGGCCGGGGAGGGGGGTGTGGTCGGCGGGCCAGAGGAGGCGCAGGTGGAGGGGCGGGGGGTCGAGGGGGAGGCGGACGAGGGCGCCGGTGGCGAGATGGTCGTGGACGGCGTGAGTGGGGAGCAGGGCGATGCCGAGACCCTGGGCGGCGCAGGCGCGGGTGGCGGGGACGGCGCCGGTGTGGAGGCGGCGGACGTGCCGGCCGAGGAGGTGCTCGCCGGCGAGGCGGTAGGAGCAGCCGGGGGAGCCGACCAGGAGGCGGTGGCCGTGGAGGTCCTCGCCGGTGAGGGCGGTGGCGCGGGCGAGCGGATGGGTGGGGGCGGCGACCAGGGCGAGGGGGACGTCCTGGAGGTCGACGTGGTCGAGCGGGGCGGGCGGCAGGTGGAAGCCGAGGGTGCCGAGCGGGCCGGGGGCGTCGAGGACGAGGGCCGCGTCCAGGGCTCCGGCCGCGACGCCGTCGAGCAGGACGTCCCGGGTGGTGTCGGTGCGCAGGGACACGTCCAGGTCGGGCCGGTGGCCGGTGAGGCGGGCCAGGACGGCCGGGAGCTGGGCGGCGGTGACGGCCGAGAGGACGCCGAGGCGCAGGCGGGTCCGGGCGACGACGACCTCGCGGCGGGCCTGTTCGGCCTGGGCGAGGAGCCGGCGGGACCAGGGCAGCAGCCGCTCCCCGGCGGAGGTGAGGACCAGGTCGCGCCTGGCCCGGTCGAACAGTTCGGTGCCGAGGCTGCGTTCGAGGGTGTGGACCTGCTCGGCGACGGAGGACGGGGCGAGCCCGAGGGCCACGGCCGCGCCGCTGACGGTGCGGTGGGTGACGACGGCCTCGAAGACGCGCAACTGACGTAGTTCCACTGGCTCCCCCGAACGCCCTCGCTCCCGGTGCTGCGGGACAGCGTACGGGGGACGGCGGTGTGGAGGGGCCTCAGAGGGTCACCGGCGAGAGGGTCACCGGCATCTCCCGGTCCATGTGGGTCGGCTTCTCCGCGTTGCGCACCGAGTGGATGCCGGTGATCCGCCCCTCGTCGAGGCGCATCGCCACCACCGGGTCGAACTCCCCGTCGATCCGCAGGATCGGCGCCGGGTGCCCGTTGACCCGGGTGGGCTCGGTCGTCGCCACCGGGCCCCAGGGCGCCACACCGGTGGCGAGCAGGCGGGCCACCGGCGCTGATCGTGGAACTGGCGTCCCGGGGAGGGAAGTTCGGCGCCCGTACGGACATCGGGGGCTGACTGCTCCGTTCAGCCGGCGAGCGCGTGGGCCTCGTGCAGGGTGCCGGTCGCGTCGGCGTTGTCGCCGTGGACGAGTTGGGCCATGGCCAGGTCGGTGAGTGCCCTGACCAGGCGCCGGGTGCCGTCGGCGGGGTCCGTCGCGTGGAGGCGGCGTTCGATCTCGACGCTCCGCCGCAGCCGGGGGAGCGTGAGGTGGGCGTAGCAGGTCGGGTGGTCCCCCAGGACCGCCCGGCGCAGGTCGAGCCGCCGGGTGAGGGTGCCGAGGGTGACGAGCAGGTCGCGGTCGTCCGGCAGGGGCGCCGGGCCGTCGGTGTGCGCGGGCGCGCAGACCTCGTCCGGCGGGCAGGAGGCCTCGGGCGTGCCGGTGATGGCCTCGACGGCCCGTACGAGGACGCCCAGTCCGTCCTCGAAGGACGCGCGCAGGCTGAAGGACCAGTGGTGGAGGCTCAGACCCAGCACCGGCTGGAGGCGTTGGCGCGGGTCGACACCGAGCGCGAGCTGGTCCGGGGCGTCGGCCGCGGCCTGTTCGTCCCGTACGCCGGAGCGGGCGAACAAGGCGCTCCGCAGGCCTTCGTTGAAGCCGAAGTCGGCGGTGCCGCCACGGGCGGGCAGGCGCTCGCAGGAGCGGACGGCCTCCGCGAGCAGGTGGTGGGCCCGCCCGGGGTCGCCGAGGTCGGCGAACCACAGCGCGGCACCGGCGGCCCGCAGCGCCCTGAGTTCCGCGCGGCCGTCGCGCTGCCAGGCGAGGGCCTCGTGTTCGACGGCCACGGCCTCCTCGGTGCGGTCCGCGAGGCGGAGCAGCAGCGTGAGGTCGAGCAGCCGCCACGTCAGGTCGCTTCCGCCCTGCTCGGTCACCGCCCGGGAGCGGTCGGCCACCGCGCGGGCGGCGTCCACGGCTTCGTCGAACCGTCCCGCCTCGGCGAGGCCGTGGGCCAGGTCGGCGCGCATGACGGCGGCCCGCCCGAGGTCCGGTACCGGCCGGACCACTTCGGCGCGCCGGGCGAGGTCGGCCGCCTCCTGCCGGGCGACGAGGGCGAGGTCGTCGGCGTGGACGATGGAGTACTCCAGCGCGAGGGAGGACAGGGCGTGGGAGGCGGCGGCCAGGTGTTCGGTGCCGCCGTCGGCGACCAGGGTGCGGTAGATCTCGGCCGACTCCTCCAGGAACGGGACAGCGTCCTCGGGACGGGGCCTGGGAGAGCCGTAGATCCGGCCCCGCAGAGCCGCGGCCAGTGCGGGCAGGCCCGAGGCGGGGTCGGTGCGGGCCTGGACCCGGAGGCGGGCGACCGTCTCGTCGGTGACCGGATCCCGCCTCATGCGCGTGCTCCTGGCACGGCGAGGTCGGACGGGGCTCCGCAGGTGGTTGTCACGCGCTTCCTTCCGGGGCGGGGCACGAGGGTCTCCAACCCGAACGCCCCCACAGCCGGAACGAGTTCCGGACATCGGCGACGCGGTTCCGCGGAGCGGCTCGCGAGAGGTCGGGAAGTCGGGCGGGCCGACCTCCCGCGCGGGTTCGTCTGCCACCAGCGGGCCCCTAGGGCCTGTCTCTTGGATCCTTGCCGGGTCCGCGACGCCGGGGCACGCACCTCGCGGCGTTGTCGTCGGTCGCCAATGGCCCCCAGCCTTCGGCCGGGAGGTGCCCCCACCGCAGTGGCTCCCTCCTCCGCCTTGCGATGCACGCACCCCAACGCCGCGCCCTGATCCGACAAAATCCAAGAGACAGGCCCTAGAAGCCTGATGAAGATCTTGGTGTGATCGGGGCTGCCGCCGTCAGGCGGCAGCCCCGATCTGCCAGGTGGTCCCGTTGTGAGTGAGTCCGAGGTTGATCAGGGTCCGGAGGTTGAGGGCTGCGGCGCGGGTGTGGAGCCAGGCGTTGTTCTTGATCGTTCCCCGATAGCGCAGGCGGCGGTTGCCGTGGCCGACGAGCCAGGCGACGGCGCGTTCCACGGGTGGGCGCCAGCGGCGGTAGGTGGCTTGCCAGTCGGGTGTGCTCGCCGCCTGGCGGGCTTGGGACATGAGGTCGTGGTCGGGGCGGATGGTGACGATCCGGCCCGCCTTGGCCCGGCTGCACCGTTCGCGTAGGGGACAGCCGGTGCACTGGCCGGTGAAGACCGCCTTGCGCTGCATGTGTCGGCCGGACGGTGCGGACAAGGCGACGGTGTGACCGGCGGGGCAGGTCGCTGTGCCGACCGCGGTGTCGATGGCGAAGTCATCGAGGCCGAAACCGCCCGGGACGGCGGTCGTCAGGGGGGCGGGTTTGAGGAACAGCCGGCGCCCTGCTTCCCGCAGGGCCCTGCGGGTCGGCCCCGTGGAGTAGGCGGTGTCGCCGAACGCGTCCACCGGTTCAGGCTCGTCGGCGAGCAAGTCGAGGGCGACCTGGGCCTCGTGGTGCTCGCCACCGTTGCCGGGGGTCAGCTCGACGTCGGTGTAGATCGTGGTCTCGGGCTCGATGGCGAGGTGGGCCTTGTATCCGTCCTGGCGGTGGGTACGGGTTTTGTGGACGTGGCGGGCCTCGGGGTCGACGGTGGAGACGACGCGGTCGGGGGCGGTGCCGCGGGTGATGCGCCAGCGTCCGTCGCGGCCGTCGGAGCCGTCGGCGGGTTCGACGTCCTGCCCGGCGACCAGGGCCAGGAGGCCGACCGCGTTCGCGGCCTTCTCGCCCAGCGGCTGCTCGGGCAGGTGCCCGAGCAGCCGCAGCGCGTCACCGACCAGGGCGTCCACCAGGTCGGCCCGGGCCCGCTCGTCGTTCCAGACGATCCGGGGCTTGCCCGGATCGCCGTAGTCGTGCGCCGTGCAGTGGACGGCCGCCACCCGGTCGGCGCCGGGGACCTCACGGACCACCGAACGGACGGCGGCGATCAGCTGGGTGACGGTGTCCTGGGTGGCGACCGCGTCGTCCAGCACGGTCGAGTCCAGGGCCCGCCTCTGGCGGCCCTTGAGCACGCCGGTCGCGTTCACGACCTCCCGCACGGCCTCGAAGACCCGGTCCGGACGCGTCGAGCGGGCCAGCCGACGGCGGAAGTAGGACAGCAGGGACGGGTCGAACGCGGTGTCGTGCAAGCCCAGTCCGCAGGCGGCCTTCCACCGCAGGTCGCACCGCAGTTCCTGGACCGTCTCGAAATCGGACAGGCCGTGCAGGGCCTGCAGGGTGACCGCCGCGGCCAGGATCTGCGGCGGCATGCTCGGCCGGCCGTTCGCCGAGGGATACATGTCCGCGAACATCACCGCTGGGAACAGCCGGCCCCGATGTTCGGCCAGGAACGCGAACACACTCCCCGCCGGGATCAACTCCCGGCACGTCTCCCACACATCCGGCCCGACCGTCTCCCCGACCCATTCCCCCATCGCCACAGACACGAGTCTGGCCCCACCGCCCATACGGTGGGGCCAGAACCCAACATCTTCATCAGCCTTCTAGCCCGCGAGCAGGCCTTCCAGGTACTCCCGCACCGGCGGGAACATCGGGAACGGCACGTACTCGGCCAGCTCGGCGTGCGAGGCCCACACCACCCGGTCCAGTTCGTCCGAGTCCGCCACCCTGGCGGTGCCGCCGACCACCTCGCAGGCCGTGTACGACATCCGCCGCCCGCTCTGCGGATGCACCCGCTCGCCGAGCACCTTCGCCGCCGCCACGTGCAGGCCGGTCTCCTCGGCGGTCTCCCGGACGGCCGCCTCCTCGGGGGACTCGTTCGGCTCGACCTCCCCGGCCGGGAACTGCCAGGACAACTCGCCCTCGGCGACCCGCCGCCGCACCATCAGCACCCGGCCGTCCTTGACGACGATCGCGACGGCGACGGCGGGGAGTTGCCCGGATTCCTGCTCGGTCATCGCTCTGCTCCTCGGGGGACGGCGTCGGTGTCGACGCCATCCTGGCCCGCGCTCACGGCCCCGGTCGGCAGGCCTCCACCGGCCGCGTGTCGTGGCCGCGGTCGTCCGGGCGAGGTGCGCTCGGACGCCGCGCAGCCGTTCCGGGAACTCGGGCACGCCGTCGACCCGGGCACAGGGCTTGAAGGCCGGTGCGAGCTCGCGCACCAGGGTGACGCGGCGAGGTGCGCCGGCACGAGTGCCCCGGGCGGGCCGGGATGTGCGGGCGGCCCGTCGCCGGGGCGGGGCAGGTGTGCGGAGCGTGCCGCCGTCAGCGCTCCGGCGGGTGGAAGGCGACCGGGGCGTCGAAGGCGGCGCGGCGGGTCGTGCGGCGCAGGGCGCGCAGGACGGGGGTGCCGAGGGTCAGGCACAGGACGACGGTCAAGGCAGCCCGGGGAAGGTCCCACCCCAGGGACGTGGTCAGGCAGTACGCCGCGAAGCGGACCAGGTTGGCGGGCAGCGCGTCGCCCGGCACGAAGGAGATGGAGCCGGCCAGGCCGCCGATGTACGGCCAGCCCTGGAGGTTCATGATCGTGCCGTACAGCAGGGACGCGACGGCTCCGTACCCGGCGAGCAGCAGGAGTTCACGGCGGCCACGCAGGGAAGAGGCCCCCGGCAGCAGGCCCGCGCCCAGGCACACCCAGCCCATGGCGAGCATCTGGAACGGCAGCCACGGCCCGACCCCACCCGTGAGCAGCGCGGAGGCGAACATCGACAGCGAGCCGAGCACGAAGCCGAAGCCAGGACCGAGCACCCGCCCGGACAGCACCATCAGGAAGAACATCGGCTCCAGTCCGGCCGTGCCCGCGCCGAGCGGCCGCAGGGCCGCGCCCGCCGCCGCCAACACCCCCAGCAGGGCCACGGACTTGGCGTCCAGCCCGGGCGCCCCGCCGCCCGCCGTACGGCCCTCGGAGATCTGGGCGACGACGACGGCGAGGAGCAGCGGCAGCAGCAGCGCGAACAGCCAGGGCGCGTCCGCCGAGTGGCCGACCAGCGCCGACCTGGTGGAGGCGAGCAGTGGCCAGCCGAAGGCGGCGACGCCGACGAAGGAGACGGACAGCAGTGCCGTGACGGACCGGCGCCCGAGCGGGACGGGACGAGTGCTCATGCGCCCAGTGCCTCCGCGACCTGCCGCACGGTGAGCCACGGCCCGGGCGCCAGCACCTTGGCGACCTGCGGGGCGAAGGCGGGGGAGGAGACCACCACCTGCGGGGTCGGGCCGTCCGCGACGATCTCGCCCTCGGCCAGGATCACCGTGCGGTGGGCGAGTTCGGCGGCCAGTTCGACGTCGTGGGTGGCGAGCAGCACGGCGTGGCCCTCGACCGCCAGCGAGCGCAGGATCTCCACCAGTCGGGCCTTGGCGGCGTAGTCGAGGCCGCGGGTCGGCTCGTCCAGGAGCAGCAGCGGGGGCCGGGCGGTGAGGACGACGGCGAGGGCGAGGGTGAGCCGCTGGCCCTCGGAGAGGTCGCGCGGGTGGGCGTCGTCGGCGATACCGGGCAGCAGGCGCTCGACCAGGGCGCGGCAGGTGCCGGCGGCGGCGCCCGCGTCGGTGTCGGCGGCGGCGCACTCGGCGGCGACGGACTCGCCGTACAGCAGGTCGCGCGGGTCCTGCGGGACGAGGCCGACCTCGCGGATCAGCTCGGCGGGCCGGGTGCGGTGCGGAGTGCGGCCGCCGACCCGGACGCTGCCGGAGGCGGGGGCGTGCAGGCCGACCAGGCTGCCCAGCAGGGTGGACTTGCCGGCGCCGTTGCGGCCCATCAGGGCGGTGATCTCGCCGGGGTGGAGGGCGAGGTCCACGCCGCGCAGCGCCGGGACGGGGCCGCGCCGGACGGCGAGGCGGTCGGTCACGGCCAGCGGGGACGCGGTCGGGGCGCAGGCGGGGGCCGGGCCGCGGCCGTCCAGTTCGGCGCGCAGCGGGGCGGCCTTGCGGCGGGCGTCGCGGACGGACAGCGGCAGCGGCCGCCAGCCCGCGAGCCGGCCGAGGCCGACCACCGGCGGGTGCACCGGGGAGTGCGCCATCACCTCGGCGGGTTCGCCGAGGACGGGCGGGGCGTCGGGGGTGAGCAGCAGCACCCGGTCGGCGTACTGGACGACCCGCTCCAGCCGGTGCTCGGCCATCAGCACGGTGGTGCCGAGGTCGTGCACCAGCCGCTGGAGGACGGACAGCACCTCCTCGGCCGCGCCCGGGTCGAGCGCCGAGGTGGGTTCGTCCAGCACCAGCACGCGCGGGTGCACGGTGAGCACCGAGCCGATCGCGACGCGCTGCTGCTGGCCGCCGGACAGGGAGTTCAGGGAGCGGTCGCGCAGGTCGGCGAGGCCGAGCAGGTCGAGGGTCTCCTCGACCCGGCGGCGCATCACGTCGCCCGGCAGGCCCAGCGACTCCATGCCGTAGGCGAGTTCGTCCTCCACCGTGTCGGTGACGAAGTGCGCCAGCGGGTCCTGCCCCACCGTGCCGACCAGGTCCGCGAGTTCGCGCGGCCGGTGCTCGCGGGTGTCCCGGCCGTCGACGGTGACCCGGCCGTGCAGCACCCCGCCGGTGAAGTGCGGCACCAGGCCGCTGACCGTCCCCAGCAGGGTGGACTTGCCGGAGCCGGACGGGCCCACCAGCAGGCAGAGTTCGCCCTCGGGGACGGTGAGGTCGACGCCGTTCAGCACGGGCGCGGCGGAGTCCGCGTACCGGACGGAGACCTGCTCGAAGGTGATCACGATGCCCTCCGGGGCGGGATCGGGGCGGCGAACGCCGGTACCAGGCCGAGCAGGACGGCCAGCACGGCGGCCAGGGGCAGCGCGGGGACGGTCGGCGGGACGACGGTGGGGGCGAACGCGGCCGGGTCCTGCGCGGCCAGGTAGGTGGTGAGGGCGGCCACGGCCACTCCGGAACCGGCGGTCAGCCACTCGGGAAGGGCCCAGGGGTCGGGCCGGTAGCGGTTCCGGACGGACCGTCGGCTGCCGAGCAGCAGCCCGGCGAAGGCGGCGGCCAGGCCGAGCGCCAGGACGGGCAGCGCCCAGCCCGCGCCGTCGGCGGTCAGCAGCCCGTACGCGGCCAGGCAGATCCCGAGCAGTCCGGCCAGGGTGAGCGCGGCCGTCGCCCGGGCGAGCCGGCGCGGGACGTCGGCGGTGCGGCCGAAGCCCCGGGTGTCCATCGCGGCGGCCAGCGCGATGGACCGCTCCAACGCGCCCTCCAGCACCGGGAGTCCGACGCTCAGCACGGCCGCGATGCCCTTGTCGGTGCGGCCGCGCAGCCGGCGGGCGGCACGCAGTCGGCGGACGTCCGCGATCAGGTTCGGCGCGAAGGTCATCGCCACGACGACGGCGACGCCCGCCTCGTAGAGCGCGCCGGGCAGGGTGCGCAGCAGGCGGGCCGGGCTGGCCAGGGAGTTGGCGGCGCCGACGCAGATCAGCAGGGTCGCCAGCCGAAGCCCGTCGTACAGCGCCGCGAGCAGCCCCTCGGCGGTGACCCGTCCGCCGATCCGCACGCCCTGCGCCCAGGCGGGCAGCGGGAGTTCGGGCAGCGTGAACAGCACGTGGGTGCCGGGGATCGGCGAACCGAGGAACACCGCGAACACCAGCCGAATGCCCAGTACCAGCAGGCCCAGGCGCAGGAACGCCCCGTACGAGCGCGACCACGGCGCATCGCCGCGCCGGGCCGCGACCACGTACCCGGCGACGGCGGTGAGCAGCAGCAGGATCGCCGGATTGGTGGTGCGGGTCGCCGCCGCGCCCAGCCCGAGCGCCCACAACCACCAGGCCCCGGGGTGCAGTTGACGGGGGCCGGTGGGCGGCCGGGTGCTACGGGCGGCGGTGCTGCTCACGGAGGTTTCCTGAGTGGGGGACTAGGAGTGACGGCGGCGGCGGGCCTGCCAGACGGCTCCGCCGGCGAGGACGGCGACCAGCGCGCCGCCGGCGAGCAGGCCGACGTCGGGGCCGCTGCCGCTGCCCTGGTCGGCCGACGCGGCGCCGGCGTCCGGCTGGGCGGCGCCCGCCGCGCCGACCTGGTCGCCGCAGCCCGCCTTCGGGTACCCGGCGATGGCGCACAGCAGCCCGTTGGTGTCGTAGCGCAGCGGCGGGGCGACGGCGGCCAGCACCTCGGCCGAGGTGGCGCGGGGCGCGACGCTCGCGCAGGTCGTGCGCTGCTCGGGCGCGGTGGCCGAAGAGCCGGTGGCCGAAGAGCTGGTGGCCGAAGTGCCGGCGGCGGACGCGCCGGTGTCCTCGGCGGTCCCGAAGTCCAGCACGACGGCCACCCGCTTGCGCCCCTCCTGCGCGGGGGTGTCCGCGCAGATCCCGGCGAAGCTCCCGGCGGCCCGCGGCTTCGCGGCGTCCTGCCCGCCGTCCGGGCTCAGCGCGAACCGCCACCCGTCCACCGCCCCGTCCGGCGGTACCGCGACGGCGGGCCCCTGCTGCTGGTACGTCCAGCCGCCGCCCTCGCCGCCGCGCCAGAACGACCAGTACCGGTACCCGGCGGCCTGCGCGGGCGCGGCGGAGGCGAGCAGCAGCACCGCCCCGAGGAGGGGCAGGAGCAGCGCGGCAAGGCCGGTGGAGGACCGCCGGCCCGGGGCGGGGAGGGGAGCGGCGCGCATCAGAGGTGCTGGTTGCGCTTGCGCTGGAGGCTGAGCAGGAGGCCGCCGCCGACGCCGATGAGGAGGCCGACGCCGATGAGCCAGTACTGGCCGATGCCGCCGTCCTTCTTCTCCTTCGGGGCCTGGGTCGCCGAGGCGGCCGCGGCGGTCGCGGTGGCCTTGGGCGTCGGGCCGAGGGCGGTGAGCTGACCGGTCAGGGCGGCGGTGTCGCGCTGGGCGGCCTGGTCGACCAGCAGGAGGGTGGCGGTGGCGCCGGCGTCGGTGCCGCCCTTCGTCCAGGTGGCGCCCTCCTTGCCGAGCCAGTCGACGGCGCCGGCGGCCTGCTGGGGGTGGCCGCTCTGGGTGAGGGCGAGGGCGGCCCAGGCGGTGGCGGTGTAGTCGGGGGTGGGGGCGGCGCCCGGGGTGGTGAGGCTGAGGTGGTTGCCGCCGGCCGCGAGCTGGGCGGTCAGGTAGGCGCCGACGGCCTCGCCGGAGTCCGCGTGGGCGACCGGGGCCGGGGAGGCCGCCGCGGCGTCGGAGGCGCAGGCGAGGGCCTTGGGCGCGGCGTCGGCGCGCACCGAGGTGGCGACCGGCAGGTGGCCGCCGCCGGCGGCGAGCGCGGCCTGGGCGCTGGCCAGGGCGTTCGGGGTGAGGGCGCCGGAGGCCGGGTCGGGCTGGTACGCGAAGGCGCCGCGCTGGTCGGCGGGGGCGGCGCAGCCGAGCTGGAAGAGGGCGAGCCCGTCGAAGGCGGACTTGCCGGCCTTGGCGACGCCCGCCGGGTCGGCCTTGGCGGCGAACAGCGCGTTGACGGCGAGCCCGGTGGAGTTGGCGTCGCCCGGGCTGCCCGGGTTGTAGGCCCAGCTGCCGTCGGCGTTCTGGTTGGCCTTGAGCCAGGCGACGCCCTTGTCGACGGCGTCCTGGTGCCCGCCGAGGGCGACCAGGGCCTGGACGGCGACGGCGGTGGCGTTGCTGTCCTCGGTCTTGGGGTCGCAGGCCGCGCCGGCGGCCCGGTACGAGGGCCAGCCGCCGTCCTCGCACTGCTGCCCGGTCAGCCAGCCGACCGCGGAGTCGGCCGGGGTGACCTTGGCCGCCGTGAGCGCGGTGAGCGCCAGCGACTGCCGCCAGACGCCGTCGTACGTCGGGTCGCTCTTGCCGTACAGCCCGTCGGCGGCGGGCGGGGTCGGCGCGGGGCTGTCGGCGAGGGCCGGGCCGGCGGCGAGGCCGGTGAGCAGCGCGGCGGACAGGGCGGCGGCGCCCAGGCGGGCGGCGGTCAGCATGGTGCGGTGTGCCTTTCGGTGAGCGGTGGTGGCCCGGGCGGGGCCGGTCCGTAGTCCTCGACGGTGCCGGGCGCGTGCGTCCGGACTGGCCGCTCGCCCCTCCCCGGGTGTTCCGACTCGCCCGGGCGGCCGCGTACGGCGCCGGACTCACGGCTGCGGGGTCAGCGCCGGATTCGCACCGGCTTTCCCCGGGGGAGGAGCGGGATGGAGTTCTGCTGCCTGTCGACTTTAGCCGCCGGAGCGCGCGGAGCGGCCCGGGCCCGGCAGGAACAGGTTCCAGTCGGCGGGTGCGCGGGGGCTGTTCCGGGGCGCGGTGGTCGGCCGGTTCACGGCAGGGTGAGCAGCCGGGCCGCGGTGTGCAGGTCGGCCCGCACCTCGGCGATCGAGGCGCGGCCGGAGAGCCAGGCGACCAGCGCCGAGTGCCAGGTGTGTTCGATCACCCGCACCGCCGCGCGCTGGCTCTCGGTGGGCGGTTCGGACTGGCCGATCGCGTCCAGGATGAGCTGCCCGGTGGCGACGCTGACCCGGTCCACCTCGGCCCCGACCGAGCGGTCCGCGAAGGACAGCGCCCGGACCATCGCCTCGGCCAGCAGCGGTTCGCGCTGCAGCGCGTGGAAGGCCCGGGTGAGGGTGTCGGCGACCCTCGGCGCCGGTTCGAGGTCGGTCGGCGGGTGCCGCCGGATGTGCTCGCGCAGGCCCTGGAGCTGCTCCAGCATCACCGCGACCAGCAGGTGCACCTTGGACGGGAAGTAGCGGTAGAGCGTGCCGAGGGCGACGTGCGCGCCCTCCGCGACCTCCCGCATCTGCACCGCCTCGTACCCGCCTCGCACCGCCAGCGCGGTGGCGGCCCGCAGGATGCGCCGGCGCCGTTCGGCCTGGCTCGCGGTCAGCGGCGGTTCGCCGGGCGGCGGTACGGTCGGCGGGACCGGCGGCAGCGTCGAAGGAGGGGGTGGCGGCAAGGGTGCTCCCGGGCGGGCGAGAGTGGCGGCGTGCTCCACATGGTCGGCAGGATTCGCGTGGTGGGAATCACCAGCCCTGGCTCCTGAGGAAAAGCTACGGGCCGGTATCTTCGAGGTCTCTCATTGTTCACGTGGTCGACGACGAGTTTCCCGGCCACTGGAACCTGATCTACTTTAGCGACCGGAAGCACGACCGGCAGTACCGTCAGCAGCTAGAGAAGAGGGCCCAGGATGATCGCGCAGCCGCTGCGGATTGCCCTGTTGTCGTACCGCGGTGACCCCTTCTGCGGCGGTCAGGGCGTGTACGTACGACACCTCTCCCGGGAGCTGGCCAGGCTCGGCCACCACGTGGACGTGATCGGCGCCCAGCCCTTCCCGGTGCTGGACGAGGTCGAGGGCCCCGGCTCGGTGCGCCTGGTCGAGCTGCCCAGCCTGGACCTCTACCGCGCCGACGACCCGTTCCGCACCCCGGCCCGCGACGAGTTCCGCGGCCCGGTGGACGTGCTGGAGTACGCCACCATGCGCACCGGCGGCTTCCCCGAGCCGCTCACCTTCTCGCTGCGCGCCCGCCGGTACCTGGCCGCCCACAAGGGTCGCTACGACGTGGTGCACGACAACCAGACCCTCGGCTACGGCCTGCTCGGCCTGGCCCGGCACGGCTTCCCGCTGGTCACCACGATCCACCACCCGATCACCGTGGACCGGCAGCTGGAGCTGGACGCCGCCACCACCCGGGGCAAGCGGCTCTCGCTGCGCCGCTGGTACGCCTTCACCCGGATGCAGCGCAGGGTGGCCGCCCGGCTGGACCACGTGATCACCGTCTCCGGCACCTCGCAGCGCGAGATCGCCGAGCACCTGGGCGCCGCACCGGGCGCGATCTCGGTGGTGCCGGTCGGTGCCGACACCCGGCTCTGGTCGCCCTCGGACGCGGTCGAGCGCGTCCCCGGCCGGATCGTCACCACCTCCAGCGCGGACGTCCCGCTGAAGGGCCTGGTCTTCCTGGTCGAGGCGCTCGCCAAGGTCCGCACCGAGCGGGACGCCCACCTGGTGGTGGTCGGCAAGCCGCAGAAGGAGGACGGGCCGGTGGCCGAGGCGGTGCGCCGCTTCGGACTGGCCGAGCACATCGAGTTCCGCAGCGGGCTGAGCGACCGGGAGCTGGTCGACCTCTACCGCTCGGCCGAGGTGGCCTGCGTCCCCTCGCTGTACGAGGGCTTCTCGCTGCCCGCCGCCGAGGCGATGGCCACCGGCACCCCGCTGGTCGCCACCACCGGCGGGGCGATCCCCGAGGTCGCCGGACCGGACGGGGAGACCTGCCTGGCCGTCCCGCCGGGGGAGGCGGACGCGCTGGCCGCGGCGCTCGGCCGGCTGCTGGACGACCCGCGGCTGCGGGCCGCGCTCGGTGCGGCCGGACGGGAGCGGGTGCTCGCCCGGTTCACCTGGGAGCGGGCGGCCGAGCTGACCGCCGAGGCCTACCGCGCGGCGATCGCCACCGGCGTCGGCGCCCGTGCCCGCTCGGGGCCGGGCTGGCGGTACGTGGCCTAGCCACGGCCTCGCCGTTGTCGGGCAGGCGTGGCCTGTCCGACGGAGCGTCAAGAACGCTTGGTAGCAAAAGGAATGGGAGTCCTGAAGTGCTGACCGTCGATTTCTCGCGCTTTCCGCTCGCCCCCGGCGACCGGGTGCTCGACCTGGGCTGCGGCGGGGGCCGGCACGCGTTCGAGTGCTACCGCCGCGGCGCCAACGTGATCGCCCTCGACCAGAACGCCGAGGAGATCGCCGAGGTCAGGAAGTGGTTCGCGGCGATGGAGCAGGCCGGTGAGGCCCCCGAGGGCGCGTCGGCGGTCGCGATGGAGGGCAACGCGCTGGCGCTGCCGTTCGAGGACGAGTACTTCGACAAGATCATCATCTCCGAGGTGATGGAGCACATCCCGGACGACAAGGGCGTGCTCAACGAGATGTTCCGGGTCCTCAAGCCGGGCGGCCTGCTCGCCGTCACCGTGCCGCGCTGGCTGCCGGAGAAGATCTGCTGGGCGCTGTCCGACGAGTACCACGCGAACGAGGGCGGCCACATCCGGATCTACCGGGGCGACGAACTGCTCGGCAAGCTCAAGGACGCCGGCCTGGAGCCGTACGGCACCCACCACGCGCACGCGCTGCACTCGCCGTACTGGTGGATCAAGTGCGCGGTCGGCGTCGACAACGACAAGGCGCTGCCGGTCAAGGCCTACCACCAGCTGCTGGTCTGGGACATCGTCGGCACCCCGGTGATCAGCACCCTCACCAAGGCCGCCGAGCGGGCGCTCAACCCGGTGATCGGCAAGAGCTTCGTCGCGTACGCCTCCAAGCCCAACCGCATCGAGCCCGACCGCATCGAGCCCGACCGCATCGAGCCCGACCGCACCGCGGCCGACCACGCCGAGGCCGACCACGCGCCGGGCGGGTCGGCATGACCGCCGCCGTCCCCGAGGTGCTGCTGCTCGACGGGGTGCTCGACGCCGTGCAGGCCGCCGACACCGTGCGCAGCATCCTGGCCGAGCAGCGCCCCGACGGCGCCATACCCTGGTTCGCCGGCCACCACCTCGACCCCTGGGACCACACCGAGGCCGCGATGGCCCTCGACACGGCCGGCGAGCACGCCGCCGCCGAGTCCGCCTACCGCTGGCTCGCGGCCGCCCAGAACCCGGACGGCTCCTGGTACGCGGCGTACACCGACGGCGCGGTCACCGACCGGGCCAAGGAGAGCAACTTCTGCGCGTACATCGCGGTCGGGGTCTGGCACCACCACCTCAGCGCCGGCGACGACGCCTTCCTGGAGTGGATCTGGCCGGTCGTCCGGCGCGCCCTGGACTTCATCGTCGGACTGCGGCTGCCCGGCGGCCCGATCGCCTGGCGGGTCGACGAGGACGGCGCCGCCACCGACGAGGCACTGCTCACCGGCTCGTCCAGCATCCTGCACGCCCTGCGCTGCGGTCTGGCCATCGCCGAGTACCTGGAGGAGCCGCAGCCCGACTGGGAGCTCGCGGCCGGGCGGCTGGGGCACGCCGTCTCCCACCACCCCGAGCGGTTCCTGGACAAGGACCGCTACTCGATGGACTGGTACTACCCGGTGCTCGGCACCGGCCTGCGCGGCGACGCGGCGCTGGCCAGGATCGAGCGGGACTGGGAGCGCTTCGTCGTCCCCGGCCTCGGCGTGCGCTGCGTCAGCGACCGCCCGTGGGTGACCGGCGGGGAGAGCGCCGAGCTGGCGCTCGCGCTCTGGGCGATCGGCCAGTCCGACCGCGCGGTGGACATCCTGCGCTGGATCCAGAAGCACCTGCGGCACGAGGACGGCTCGTACTGGACCGGGTACGTCTTCGAGGACGACGCCATCTGGCCGGAGGAGCGCACCACCTGGACGGCCGGGGCGCTGCTGCTCGCGGTGGCCGCGCTCGGCGGGGACCCGGCGACGGTCGCGGTCTTCGGCGGGGAGCAGCTGCCCGCCGGGCTGGTGGTCGAGGACTGCTGCTGAGTCGGCGGACGCCGAACGCGCGAACGCCGAAGGGGCGGGACCGGTTCTCCGGTCCCGCCCCTTCGCGTGTGCGTCCGAGCGCGTCGGCCCGCGGTCGGCCGTGCGGCCGGCCGGGCCGTCAGCCGCGCTGGATGCCCGTGGTGTCGGCCAGCACGCCCTGGCTGCCGTCCGGCAGCTGCGCCACCAGCGCGGCGCCGCGCTGCTCGACGGCCAGGTACCAGGTGCCCGGCACGACCTCGCCGACCGGGGCGCCGGCCGGGTTGTCCTTCGGGGCCAGCTGGCGCGGGGCCGGGACGGCGAACCAGAAGGGCTGGAAGTCCGCCGGGGCGGGCGCCTGCTGCGCGGCCGGGGTCGGCTGCGGGGCCTGGGCGGCGGCGTCGTGCGGCTGGGCGGCCTGGACCGGCTGGCCGGGCTGCGGCTGGCCGGCACCCGGGTAGCCGTAGCCGCCCTGGCCGCCGAACGCCGGGTCCTGGCCCTGGGCCGGGTAGCCGTACTGACCGGGCTGGCCGGCACCCGGGTGGCCGGGCTGGCCGGGGTAGCCGTACTGACCGGGGACGGCCGCCGGGCGGTCGGCGACCAGCGGGGCCTTCAGCGCGGGCACCAGGGGGCTCGCGGCGGCGGCGCCGGCCAGCAGGACCAGGGCGATGACGCCGAGCCAGGCGCCGAAGCCGTGGCTGAAGCTGGGGGCCTTCGGGCCGCCGCCCAGCGACCAGAGCGAGGTCCACAGCGCGGCCACGGAGAACGCGATGCCCCACTGGTCCAGCCGCAGGCCGAGCACCTGGCGGGTGGCCGCGGCCGGGCCCTGGAAGCGCTGCACCAGGATCAGCAGGGCGGCGGCGATGCCCAGCAGGTAGATCGAGGGCAGGACGGGGAACAGTTCGGTGCTCCACGCGTTCTGGGTCGTGTCGCCGCAGTACCGGCCGCTGCAGTCCACGGTCCAGTAGGGCAGGAAGGAGGCGATGAAGAGCAGGACGGCCGCGCCCGCGACGGCGGCGTCTCCCCTCGTGAGAGCGCGCAGATTCACTAACGTTCCCCTCGTTGACGTGTCGTGGACGGTGGTTCGTACGGTCGGGCTGACCGGCCGAAACTCCCGAACGGACCAGAAGCCTAGGCCCAACCGTCCCGCCGGTGCACGGCGGGACCGGGAATGGGGCGAAGTCGTTGCAAACCGTGCGGTCCGGCCGGAGCGTCGTCCTCCGGGGGTCTGCGGCTCAACTCCCGCGTCGCTCTTCGGCCTTCTCCTGGGTCGTCAGGAACGCGGTCAGCGCGTCGGCGATCCCCTGGGCCGCTTGCTGGCGCCACTGAGGGTCCGTCATCCGCTTCGCGTCCGTCGAGTTGCGCATGTTACCGCACTCGATGAACACCTTGGGGACGGTGGAGAGGTTGAGGCCGCCCAGGTCGGAGCGGGTGTTCAGGCCGTCCTTGGCGATGTAGTCCGCGTACGGCTCACCGGTCGCGGCGTGGAACCGGTCGCGCAGCAGCAGCCCGAGCCGGTGCGAGGGATCGACGATCGCCGCGTTGTCCGCCTTCCCGGCCACCACCCTGGCGGGCATGATCACGTGGAACCCGCTGCCGCCCGCCGGGCCGCCGTCCCCGTGCACCGAGAGCGCGACGTCGGCGTGCGCGTCGGCGCCCGCGCGGGCGCGTTCGTCGATGCACGGGCCCCACGGGCGGTCGCCGTCCTGCACCAGCACCACCTTGGCGCCCCGGGCGGCCAGGATGGCGCGGGCCCGGCGGGAGACGTCCAGGGTGTACTCGGCCTCGGTGTAGCCGGCGTTGGTCTCGGTCCCGGTGGTGTCGCACTCCTTGCGGGCGTTGCCGATGTCCACCTGGCGGTTGATCTCGGCGGTGTGGGCGGAGTTGCCGGGGTTGTGGCCGGGGTCGAGCAGGACGGTGCGGCCGGCCAGGACGGCGCCCTCGCCGCCGGCGGGCGGGGGTGGGGTCCCGGCGGGTGCGCTGTCGGTGGGCGCCGGGGCGACGGGCGGGGTGAGGGGCGTCGCGGCCGCGCTGTCGGCGGTGCCCGGCTGTCCGGTCGCAGGAGTCGCGGTCGCTGCCGGAGCCGCGGGCGCCGCGGCCCGGGTGGCCGGGGCCGCCGTGGCGTCCGCCGGGTCGGAGCGGTCGAGTGCCCGCCAGCCGAACCAGCCCGCCGTGCAGAGCGGAACGGCCACCGCGGCGGCCGTGGTGGCGCGCAGCAGGGCGGAGCGACGGGGCGGTCGGGGGGCGGAGCCGGTCACTGGTCGGTCAGATCCTGTCCTGGGTGCGCGGAGTCAGGCCGTAGCTCTTCGCGATCGCGTTCCACTTGTTCATGAAGTCCGTCTTCGCCTGGGTGGCCTGCGGGTTGAGCTCGTCGGCGTGCTTCTTGTCCTGGGTGGCCGGGGCCCTGCCGGTGCACCCCTGGGCGGCGACGGAGCGCGCCCAGCTCGCGTACGCCTTGTCGATGTCGGCGGACAGCTGCCAGGCGGACTTCAGCGAGTTCACCGCGTCCGCGCCGCCCGGCACGTCCGTGACGCTCAGCTGGGAGAGCTTGGCCAGCAGGGCGGTCCGCTGGGTCGCTCCGTTGTCGAAGGTCTGCGCGGCGCTCTCGATGTCGGCCTTCGGCGGGCAGCTGGTCACCTTGGCGACGGCGCTGCCGATCGGGGCCTTGGCGCTCTCGCCCTCGCTGAGCAGGGCGTCCAGCGCCTGGGCCTGGGCCTGGGCGCCGGGACCGGGGGCGGTCGAGGTCGGGGACGGCGCGCCGGACGCGCTCGCGGCGGCGCTCGGCGCGCCGTCCGTACCCGTGGGAGCGGGGGTGGGCGGCAGGCTGTCCGCACCGGTCGCCGGGGCGGAGGCCGGGGCGGGCGCGGCCTGGCCGCTCTTGTCTTCGCCGCCGCGGACGGCGAACAGCATGCCGCCGCCGACCGCCAGCACCAGGAGCAGCGCGAAGCCGATCAGCAGCGGGGCCCTGCGGTTGGCCGGCCGCTCCTCCTCGCCGACGGGGCCGGTGGGGTAGTCGGGCTGGAAGGCGTACGGAGGTGGCGGCGCAGCGGCGGGCGGCTGCAGGAAGTAGTCGTGGCCGGGGTCCTGCTGCGGCACGTGGGCCTGCGGGCCCGGGTGGGAGGGGAACGGCGAGGCCGCGGGCGGGGCGGCCGGGGGCGGCGGGGTGGCGGGGAACAGCCGGGCGGTCGGCGGGTCGTAGCCGGGCGGGGTGGCCGGGTAGGGGCGGGCGCCCGGTGGCGGGCCCTGGTCGCCGACGGCGCCGGGCACGGGCGGCAGGGGTGCGGTGGGCGCGGCGGGTGCCGGGGCGGCGGAGGCCTCGGGCGCGGACCGGGCGTCGGCCGGTTGCTGCGGGCCGCGCACCCAGCCGCCGGCGCCACCGCGCGCGGTGGGGTCCCAGACCGCCGGAGCGCTGTTCTGCTGGTCCGTCATGTCGCTGCTGGCCCCCACCGTCCGCCGATGCTCTGCCTGGTGCTGCGCGGCCACCGTACCGGTCGAACCCCCGCCCGACAGCCCTGGCACGACGTTAGAGCATCGGCTCGGGGCGGCGGGAACGAACGGGTGACCGGTCGGCGGGGCTCAGCCGGCGGGACGGGCTCAGCGGGCGGCGCGGCGCAGGACGCGCAGGGAGCCGGTCACCGAGACCTCCTCGAAGCCCTCGGCCAGCGCCCGCAGGTACACCCGGTACGGGGCCTGGCCGCCGTCCGCAGGGTCCGGGAAGACGTCGTGCACCACCAGCAGGCCCTCCGGCGCCAGGTGCGGGACCCAGCCCTCGTAGTCGCCGGTCGCGTGCTCGTCGGTGTGCCCGCCGTCGATGAACACCAGGCCGAGCGGGCGCCCCCACAGCGCGGCGATCCGTGGCGAGCGGCCGACCAGGGCCACCACGTGCTCCTCCAGCCCGGCCGCGTGCAGGGCGCGGCGGAACCGCGGCAGGGTGTCCATCAGCCCGACCTCGGGGTCGACCAGCGTCGGGTCGTGGTACTCCCAGCCGGGCTGCTGCTCCTCCGAGCCGCGGTGGTGGTCGACGGTCAGCGCGACCGTCCCGGCCTCCCGGGCCGCCGCCGCGAGCAGGATCGCCGAGCGGCCGCAGTAGGTGCCGATCTCCAGCACCGGCAGCCCGGTGCCGGACGCCGCCGCCACCGCCGCCGCGTACAGCGCGAGCCCCTCGTCCACCGGCATGAACCCGGTGGCCCCCTCGAACGCCGCCAGCACCTCGGGCGCCGGTTCGGCGCTCAGCAGCAGGTCGGACATGGGTGCTCCTCGGGGTCGGGACGCGGGCGGACGTGCACGGACCCTACTCGACGGTAGCGGGAGCGGTGGCGCCCGGGGCGCCGGTGCCGGCCGGGACGTCCGGGCCGGTCGGGGCATGGAACGCGTTCTAGTCGCGCTGCGCCGACCGTGCCAGAATCGGCGCGACCGTCGATCCGAGGAACACCGGCACCCCGGGAGCAGCACCATGCGCGCAGCCGTCCTGCACGAGACCGGCCAGGAGACCCTCGACGTGCGCGAGGACGTGACGGCCGTGGGCTTCGGGCCGGGCACCGTACGGGTCCGGATGCGCGCCGCCAGCCTCTGCCACTCGGACCTCTCCGCGATGAGCGGCGTGCTGCCGCAGCCCGCGCCGTTCGTCCCCGGGCACGAGGGCGCCGGGGACGTGGTGGAGGTCGGCGAGGGCGTCACCGGCCTCGCCGTCGGCGACCGCGTGGTGCTCTGCTGGATGGCCCCCTGTGGCCACTGCGACCACTGCCGCCAGGACCGCGGCCACCTGTGCGTCGCCAGCCTGCGCGGCCTCGGCGCCCCCGGCTTCCTGATCGCCGAGGGGGAGCTGAGCGCCTCCGGCTTCTACGGCACCGGCGCCTTCGCCGAGGAGGTCGTGGTCGCGGCGAACGCCGTCATCAAGGTGCCCGCCGACCTCCCGTACGAGGCCGCCGCGCTGATCGGCTGCGGGGTGACCACGGGCATCGGCGCCGCGGTGAACACCGCCGGGGTCCAGCCCGGGGCCTCCGTCGCGGTGATCGGGGCGGGCGGCGTCGGCGTGGCCACCGTGCAGGGCGCCCGGGTCTGCGGCGCCGGCCGGATCACCGTCGTCGACCCGGTGGCCTCGCGCCGCGAGCGCGCCCTGGCGTTCGGCGCCACCGAGGCGATCGCGCCCGAGGAGCTGAAGGCGGTGGCCAAGAAGCTGCCCGGCGGCGGCTTCGATCACGTCTTCGAGGCGGTCGGCCGCGCGGCCACCGTCCGGGCCGGCTACGACGCCGCCCGGCGCGGCGGCGCGGTGGTCGTCATCGGCGCGGGCGCGCAGGACGACCTCGCGCAGTTCACCATGGGCGAGCTGTTCTTCAACGAGAAGCGCCTGCTGCCCTCGCTCTACGGCGGGGCGACGGTGTCGCGCACCATCGGCCTCGTCGTGGACCTCTGGCGCGCCGGGCGCGTCGACCTCGACGGCATGGTCACCCACCGGGTGGGGCTCGCGGACGTCAACGAGGCGATCGCGCAGATGCGCAGCGGCGAGGCGCTGCGGACGGTCGTGACGATGGACTGAGGGCGCCGTTCCCCCGGCGGGCTCCGGAAACGGGTCGGGCCCGCCGGGGGAGTGGGTGCACTCCCGGCGGGCCCGCTGCCGGTTCGGTCAGCCCCGCGCCCCGGCCGCGCGGTGGCGGCCGTGCGGGTCGGTCTCCGGGCTGTCGTCGGCGGCGGAGCCACCGCGGTGGCGGCCGTGCGACGCGGTGTCCTTGGCCGTCTTCTCGTCGGCGTCGGTCCCGGTAATCGCGGGTCCGGTGGTGTCGGTGAGGGTGTCGGACATGAGAATCGTCTTTTCCGTGCGGAGGGTGCAGGTCATCGGCGCCCGGCCGGCGCCGGTGGCGCACGGTCGGGTCCCCGATCGGGCGCTCGGTACGCGCCCGCAGCCAGTGATCGCGGCCCGTGCCCCGGCCACCATAACGGCCGGGACGGACGAGATCCTATCGAGATCGTGACGCGAGTCCCGGGCTGGTCGGGGGCCCGGAAGCGAGCCGACGGCCGCCCGGTTCGGGGTGGGTCGGGGACGCCGCGGCGGGGGACGGGCCGGGCCGACAACCGGCGCTCACCCGCGGCGGGTTCACTCGGATCGCCTAGCGCGGCGCCTCCGGCACCGGGGGGCTACCGCCCGGTCAGCCCGGACGGCCGGTCCGCAGGAACGTGGCCAGCAGCTCGTGCAGGACCGCGGCGCCCTCGTCGGCGAGCACCTCGTGCCCGGAGCCGGCCGCCTCGACGTACCGGAAGTCCTCGCCCTCGACCCGGCCGATCCGCAGCAGTTCGTGCCGCAGCGAGCGGGACTGGCTCACCGGCACGACCTCGTCCCGGTTGCCGTGCACCACCAGCAGTGGCGCGCTCAGCCGGTGCGCCAGCTGCAGCACGTCGCGCGGTCCGCGGGGGTCCGCGATCGGCTCGCCGCCGCCCAGCCGGGTGGTCAACGCCCGTACGGGGGGCGCCGACTCGGCCAGCAGCCGGGCGCCGGACAGGAACGGCGCGACCACCGCGCAGCGGGCGACCTGCTCGGCCGGCGCGTGCGCCGCCGCCAGCAGCGCCAGGAAGGCGCCGTAGCTGACCCCGAAGAGGGCCGGCGGCTCCAGGCCGAGCGCGGCGCGCTGGCCCGCGATGCCGTCCAGCAGGTGGAGGACGTCGTCCAGGTCCGGGCCGCCCCAGGCGCCCCGGATGGCCAGCGCGTGCGCCACGCCGTAACCGGTGGAGCCGCGCTGGTTGGGGGCGACGACCGCCAGGCCCTCGGCGGCCATCCGCTGCAGCGCCGGCTCGAACTCCAGCCGCCAGGCGTCCGCCGGGCCGCCGTGCAGCGCCAGCACCAGGTGCGGGCTGCTCAGCCAGGCGTCCCCGCCGTACACCACGGCCTCCAACGGGCCTGCCGGGCCCGCCAGTTCGAGGCTCTGCGCGGGCTGCCAGCGGCCGCCGTCGCCGGGCGGGGTGCTGCCGTCGAGCCGCCAGCCCGGCGGCTCGGTCCGCACCGGGCGCACCCCGCCGGGCTGCCAGGGCAGGACGGTGTCCCGCCACGGGCCGGGCAGCCCCGAGGCCAGCGGCGCGAGTCGCAGCGGCAGCGGCGTCGGTCCGGAGGCGGCCGGGAGCGGGCCGTGCGCCAGCAGCGCGTCCACGTCGAGGGTGGCCAGCGCGGTCGGGTGGTCGGGCGAGGAGTACGGCAGCCGCAGCCCCGCCGCGTCCCAGTGGCCGACCGCGCCGAGCCGCCCGGGCGGCACCGGCAGCGGGTCCAGCCGCCCGGTCGAGGGCCGCCACAGCGCGAGCGCCGACCCCGCGCCGTGGTCGATCTGCACCGCGACCCGCGGGCCGTCCGCCGCCACCCGCAGCGCCACCGGCCGCAGGACCATGCCCGTGACGTGCAGGCACTCCGGGAACCGCAGCGGCTGCCCGGCGCCGAGGACGCCCCAGCCGAGCCGGTCGGTGCCGGGCGCGTCGCTGCGCACCATCGCGAACCGGCTGTCCGGGTCGAACAGCACCAGGCGGTCGTTGCTCCGCGGGCCGATCTCCAGCAGCGGGCTGGTCCGGCCGGTGCGCAGGTCGAGCACCACGCTGCGGACCAGGCCGACGTTCACCCGGTCCAGCGCGAGCAGTGCGCCCGTACGGTCCAGCCAGGTGCCGCCGCCGTGCAACCCGGGGATCTCGGCGGCCTGTTCGGGCTCGCTGCCGTCCGTGCGCACCAGCCAGGCGGTGGTCGCCGGGCGGGTGTCGCTGCCGAGTGCGACCGCCACCGGCGTCCGCGGGCCGGCGTCGTCCCGTGCCGGGAGCGGCAGCAGGCGCAGTCCGGCCATCCGCAGTGAGCCCGACTGCTGCTCCAGGGTGCCGGTTTCGCCGGGTGAGAGGCGGACCAGGTCGTGCCGGTCGCCGTCGTGCCGGCAGGTCAGCACCGAGCCGTCCGACAGAGCGACCAGCTGCGAGCGCGGGCTCTCCGAGCGGTTGCCGGGCAGTGGCAGCGGGGTCGGCGCGGCCGGCTCTCCGTCCGGCGGCAGTCGCCAACTCTCCACGTACCAGCCGCTGTCGGCGGCGGAGGCGAGGCAGGCGGCGTGGCTGCCGTCGGCGGCGAAGGCGAAGCTCAGCCGGCGCAGGGCCTGGGTCGCGGTCCGGGTGGCCACGTTCATGCTCCGCTCACCCCGGTGGTGCCGGACGGGTCCGTTCGGTCGGGCGGCTGCCGGCGTACGGCCGGTGGTGCCGGGGCCGGCCGGAGCCGGGGCCCGCCGTGGCGCGGTCGCCGCGGGAAGGCCGCCGGGCCCGCCGGGTCGTCCTCGTTCAGCGCCGCCCGTACCCGGGCCACCGCCCATCGCCGCTCCGGATCCTCGGCCCGCAGCCCGAGGACCGCCGGCGCCAGCCGCCGCGCCGTCCCGCCGGTCCTGGCCGCGAGGGCGAGCCAGCGGCCGAGGCGCTCGGCGGCCGGGCGGGCCTGCGGGAGGTCCTCCGGCAGCAGCGGGTCGTGGCCGGTGGCCAGTAGGAAGAGCAGGCCGCCGAGGGCGTACAGGTCGACGGCCGGGTCGGCGACGCGGCCGCGGGCGGCGAGCGCGAGCCGGCCGGGCCCGTGTTCGGGGGCGCGGTAGCCGGGGGTGCAGCCCGCGCCCGCGAGCCGTCCGGCCTCGGTGGCGCGTTCGAGGTCGACCAGCCGCGGCGTGCCGTCCGGGCGGACCATGACGTTGCCGGGGGAGAGGTCGTGCAGCACCAGCCCCTGGGCGTGGACCTGCTCGACCAGGTCGAGCAGGCCGTGCGCGACCGGCCCGGCCTCGGCCCAGTCGACGCCGGGGCCGCCGTCGCGCCGCAGCCGGGCGGCCACCCAGCTGCCGAGGGGCTGCCCGGTGATTCGTTCCTGCACCAGGAAGAGGGAGTCCTCCTCTTCGATCAGTTCGAGGGGGCGCGGCACCGAGCGGTGCTCCCCGTCCTCGCCCGGCCCCGCCGGCGGCGCGAACGCGCCGTACCGGTAGTGCACCCGGCTCCCGGCCCGGTACGGCCGGTCGGAGGGCACCACCGGGCCCGGCAGCCCGGCGGTGGCCCGGTCCAGTTCGGCCGCCAGTCGCTGGAACTGGGCGTCGTCGGCCGGGTAGACGGTGATGAACTCGCCCGCCGCGCCGCGGTCGCCGTTCCGGGAGTTGAGCTCGCTCAGGTGCTCCTGGGCGGCGGCGAACCTGAAGCGGCACGGGTCCCCGGCGAGCACCCGGACCACCGCCGAGAGCACCGCCTCGCCCGCCGCCGAGGCCGCGCTCACCCGGAGCTTCCAGCCCCGCTCCGGCAGCGGCGCGGACGCGGACGGCCTGGCCGTGCACCAGGAGCCACCGACGGTGACGTCCCAGTCCCCGCCGCCTCCCCGGCCTCCGGCACCGGCCAGCGCCGCCCGCGTCGTCTCCGGCCACGAACCCGCCGCTCCCGGTCCGGGGTCCGCCGATCCCCTCTCCCCGGCCGTGCGCAGCGATGTGCCCGCTGCCATCCGCCACCACATCCCTTCGTCACGGCCGCCGTCCCCGGGTGCCCACTGCTCGCTCGGCACCCGGGTGCGCGGCCCGGCCTGATCGGTTCCCTCGGAAGGAGCGGCGGTGCCGCCCCGGTGCGGGAGCGCCCACCCGGATCCCGTCCGGCCCGGCGTGGCATCCGCCCGACTCCTGGCCGTGGCTGCCGCCGGGGCAACTCCCCTTCGCAGGAGTGAAGTTACTTTCGAGCCAGCCGAAGCCTCAACGCAGAGCCGGTCACTTCACTCGTAAGGGTGATCAGGGCGCGGTTTCGAATTCGTACGAGAACACTGCTGTGAGTAACGGGCGCCCGGCGCGCGGCCGCGTACGGAGCGCGTGGAGACCGCCGGGCGCCTCCCGTCGCGGATTGACGCGCACCCGTACGCCCACAGCTCCCGCGTCCGAACGGCGGTGACGGTTCCCCCGGCAGCCCGCCGAACGGCCGAGGCCCGACCGCCCCCGCGCGCACGGTAGTCTCGACAGGTGCCGAAACTGTCCGACGTCATCACCGCGCTCGAAGAGGTCTACCCCCCGCAGTGGGCGGAGTCCTGGGACGCAGTCGGCCTGGTCTGCGGAGACCCTCAGGCCGAGGTCAACCGCGTGCTGTTCGCCGTCGACCCCGTACAGGCGGTCGTCGACGAGGCCGTGGAGTGGGGCGCCGACCTCGTGGTCACCCACCACCCCCTCTACCTGCGCGGCACCACCAGCGTCGCCGCCACCACCTTCAAGGGCCGGGTGGTGCACACGCTGATCACCAACGGCATCGCCCTGCACGTCGCCCACACCAACGCCGACCACGCCGACCCCGGCGTCTCGGACGCCCTCGCCGAGGCGGTGGGCCTGCGGGTGACCGGCCCGCTGGTGCCGGATCCGACCGACCCGCTGGGCCGCCGCGGCTCCGGCCGGATCGGCCTGCTGGAGCCCCCGCTGACCCTCGCCGCCTTCGCCGCGCGGGTGGCCGAGGGCCTGCCCGCCACCGCCGCGGGCGTCCGCGTCTCCGGCGACCCCGACCGGCTGATCGGCCGGGTCGCGGTGTGCGGCGGCTCCGGCGACAGCTTCTTCGCCGACGTCCGGTCGGCCGGCGTGGACGCCTACCTGACCGCCGACCTGCGTCACCACCCGGCCTCCGAGGCCGCCGAGGCGGCGCCCGTCGCGCTGCTCGACGCCGCCCACTGGGCCACCGAGTGGCCCTGGCTCACCCTGGCCGAGCGGGCCCTGCTGGCCGCCGCCGACAAGCGCGGCTGGGCCGTGGAGACCAAGGTCTCCCACCGGGTCACCGACCCGTGGACCGCGCACGCCCCCATGTCCTTCACCGCCTGACCCGATTCACAGGAGCTCTCCGCTTGAACGCCGCGCCCGCCGACCAGATCCGCCTGCTCGACCTCCAGGCCATCGACTCGAAGCTCGACCAGCTGGCCCACCGGCGCCGGAGCCTGCCCGAGCACGCCGAGATCGAGAAGGCCACCGCCGACCACACCGCCCTCAAGGACCTCGTCGTCGCCGCCGAGGCCCAGAAGGGCGACACCGCCCGCGAGCTGACCAAGGCCGAGCAGGACGTCGAGCAGGTCCGCTCCCGTGCCGCCCGCAACCAGCAGCGCCTGGACTCCGGCGCGATCACCTCGCCGAAGGACCTGGAGAACCTCCAGCACGAGATCGGCTCGCTCGCCAAGCGCCAGGGCGACCTGGAGGACGTCGTGCTGGGGATCATGGAGCGCCAGGAGAGCGCCATCAGCCGGGTCGAGGAGCTGTCCGCCCGCCTGGAGCACTCCACCGTCGTGCTCAAGGAGGCCGAGGGCCGCCGCGACGCCTCCTTCGCCGAGATCGACACGGAGGCCGACAAGGTCAAGCGCGACCGCGAGACCGTCGCCGCCGTCATCCCGGCCGACCTGCTGAAGGTCTACACCAAGCTGCGCGAGACCCAGGGCGGCGTCGGCGCGGCCCGCCTCTACCAGCGCCGCTGCGAGGGCTGCCGCACCGAGTTCTCGATCACCGAGCTGAACGCCATCAAGGCCGAGCCGGCCGACAAGGTCGTCCGTTGCGAGAACTGCTCGCGGATCCTGGTCCGCACCTCCGACTCGGGCGTCTGAGCCGGTGACGGCGCGCTTCATCGTCGAAGCCGACGGCGGGTCCCGGGGCAACCCGGGGCCGGCCGGCTACGGCGCGGTGGTCCGCGACGGGGACACCGGGCAGATCATCGCCGAGGCCGCCGAGTTCATCGGCCACGCCACCAACAACGTGGCCGAGTACAAGGGCCTGATCGCCGGGCTCAAGGCGGCCCGGGAGCTGGACCCGGACGCCTCGGTGGACGTCCGGATGGACTCCAAGCTGGTCGTCGAGCAGATGTCCGGGCGCTGGAAGATCAAGCACCCCGACATGCAGCCGCTCGCCGCCGAGGCGCGCACCGTCTTCCCGCGCGCCAGGGTCACGTACACCTGGATCCCGCGCGAGCGGAACAAGGACGCCGACCGGCTGGCCAACGAGGCGATGGACGCGGGCAAGGCCGGGCGCCAGTGGGAGCCCCGCAAGCCGGCGGCCGCCGCCGTCGAGGAACCCCTGCCGGAGCCCCCCGCCGCCAAGGCCGGCTGGGCCGCCCCCGCCGACCTCGGCACCCCCACCACCTTCGTCCTGCTGCGCCACGGCGAGACCCCGCTCACCCCGGAGAAGCGCTTCTCCGGCAGCGGCGGCAGCGACCCGGAGCTCTCCGACAAGGGCCGCTGGCAGGCCGAGCGGGCCGCCGAGGCGCTGGCCGCGCGCGGCAGCGTCCAGGCGGTCGTCGCCTCCCCGATGCGCCGCACCCGGCAGACCGCCGAGACCGTCGCCGCCCGGCTCGGCCTGGAGGTCCGGTACGAGGACGGGCTGCGCGAGGTCGACTTCGGCGACTGGGAGGGCCTGACCTTCGCCGAGGTGCGGGAGCGGTACCCGGACGACCTGACCGCCTGGCTCGGCTCCGCCAAGGCCAAGCCGACCGGCAGCGGCGAGAGCTTCACCACGCTCACCCACCGGGCCGGCGTCGCCCGGGACAAGATCCTTGCCCGGTACGCGGGCAAGACCGTGCTGGTGGTCTCGCACGTCAGCCCGATCAAGACCCTGGTCCGGCTGGCGCTCGGCGCCCCGCCGGACTCGATGTACCGGATGGAGCTGTCCGCCGCCTCGATCTGCGCCGTCCAGTACTACGCGGACGGCAACGCCTCGCTGCGGCTGCTCAACGACACCTCGCACCTGCGCTGACCCGCCCCTCGGGGGAGGGTCAGTGCACCTCGGTGACCACCACGTCCAGCTGCCACGGCTTGCGCGCCGTGCCCTGGGCCGCCAGCTCCACGTGGTGGCCCAGGTCCAGCAGCGCCTCCATCAGCGCGTCGGGGGTCTTCGGCTCGGCGCCGGCGAGCAGCAGGTCCCGGACGATCCGGCCCTTCGTCGCCTTGTTGAAGTGGCTGACCACGGTGCGCTTGCCGTTGCGCTCCTGGAGCACCCGGACGGTCGCCGTGCGGGAGGCCACCTCACCGGCCGGCTTCCAGGCCGCCGCGTACGCGGAACTGCGCAGGTCCAGCACCAGCCCGTCCGCGACGTCCGGGAGCACGGAGGCCGTCGCGCTCCGCCAGTACGCGCCGAGCGCCCCCAGCTCGGGGAGCTTCACGCCCATCGAGCAGCGGTAGGACGGGATCCGGTCGGAGATCCGCACGGCGCCCCAGAGGCCGGAGAAGACCAGCAGCGAACGCTCGGCCCGGTCGTACGCGGCCTCGTCCAGGGTGGCCAGGCCGAGGTTGTCGAACAGCACCCCGGTGTACACCTCGCCCGCCGGGCGGGCGCCGGCCGTCGGCAGTGCGGCGTTCCTGGCGATCTCGCCGCGCAGGCCGGGGGAGAGGCCGAGCACCCCGGCGGCGGTGTCCTCGTCGCCCCGGCACAGGCCCACCAGCGCGTCCAGCACCGCGCCGCGCGCCGCCGTCAGCCCGGGCAGCGACAGCCGCTCCAGCTCCACCGGCGCGCCGTCCCCGGACCCGGACTTGCCCTCCGAGGGCGGCAAAAGCACCAGCACAGCGGACACCTCAACAATCTGTGGCAGACGAACTCCGCAACCCTACTGCGGCCGCCGCCCCGACCCCGCCCCCGCGACCACCGCGGCCCCGGCCCCCAGCGCGGCACAGAGCGGCGAGTAGTACCGCGCGTTCAGCCGGCGGAACCGCTCCGAGCGCTCACTGACCCGCCCGAACACCACCGGACCGGCCAGCCCGCGCGCCAGCAGCACCCCCGCCACCGTCCGCACCCCGGCCCGCCGCAGCCGCCGCGGCCCCACCGCCGGCAGCACGCCGGCCTCCGCCCCCACCAGGTACGCCCCGGCCCCGAGCGCCCCCGCCACCGCCAGGCACGCGGACACCGGTGGCACCCCGTCACCCCGGCCCACCACGGCGTCCGCGAACTCCTCCGCGGACCCCAGCGGCCACGGCGTCACCGTCCACACCGCGTGCAGCACCCCGGTCGCCCCCAGCACCGCGGCCACCGCGCCCCCGGCCGCCCGCACCGCACCACTCATCGCCCGAACCCCCTTCGTACACCGTCGGCTGCCCCCACCGTACGAGCGCTTACGCCGGTCCGGGCCCCCGCCCGCCCGCGACATCCCCGCCGCCGCTCCCGCCGCCGCCCGCGACGCGCCGGCCGCCGCTCCGGCGCCGCCACCCGGACGCGCCGCCCACCCGCCCGGGCACGTCCCGCGGTGGGAGGATCGGTCCGTGCCCGCCCCCCAGCCCCGCACCGCCGCGCCCGCGCCCGTCCTCGGGCCCCGCCGCCGTCTGCTCGTCCTGGCGATCTGCTGCCTGAGCCTGTTCATCGTCGGCCTCGACAACACCGTGGTGAACATCGCCCTTCCGGTGATCCAGCGGGACCTGGGCGCCCCGGCGTCCGGGCTGCAGTGGATCATCGACGCCTACACCCTGGTGCTGGCCTCGCTGCTGATGCTGTTCGGCTCGGTGGCCGACCGCTTCGGCCGCCGCCGGGTGTTCCAGACCGGCCTGGTCTGCTTCGCGCTCGGCTCGCTGCTGTGCAGCCTGGCGCCGAGCCTGGGCTGGCTGGTGGCGTTCCGCGCGCTGCAGGCGGTGGGCGGCTCGATGCTCAACCCGGTGGCGATGTCGATCATCACCAACACCTTCACCGACCCGAAGGAACGGGCCCGGGCGATCGGCGTCTGGGGCGGCGTGGTCGGCATCTCGATGGCGCTCGGACCGCTGCTCGGCGGCTTCCTGGTGGACGGCGCGGGCTGGCCGTCGATCTTCCTGATCAACGTCCCGGTGGCGCTCGCCGCCATCGCGCTGACCGCCCGCTTCGTCCCCGAGTCCCGCGCGCCCCGGCCGCGCCGGCTGGACCCGGTGGGGCAGCTGCTGATGATCGTGCTGCTCGGCTGCGGCACCGCCGCGATCATCGAGGGTCCGGCCAACGGCTGGACCTCCCCGCTGATCCTCGTCCTGGCCGCGACCGCCGGGGCCGCGCTGATCGCCTTCCCGCTCTGGGAACGGAGGGTGGCCCAGCCGCTGGTGGACCCGCGGTTCTTCGCCAGTGCGCCGTTCACCGGCGCCACCGTCACCGCGGTCTGCGCCTTCGCCGCGCTCGGCGGCTTCCTCTTCCTCAACACCCTCTATCTCCAGAACGTCCGCCACTACAGCCCGGTCGAGGCCGGCCTGTGGACCCTGCCGATGGCCGGGATGATGCTGGTCTGCGCGCCGCTGTCCGGACGGATCGTCGCCGTCCGGGGCCCGCGCCTGCCGCTGGTCGCGGCCGGCCTCGGCATCGCCGCGAGCGGGCTGCTGCTCACCCGGCTCGCCGCCGACTCCCCGCCGGCCCTGCTGCTGGTCGCGTACGGGCTGTTCGGCTTCGGCTTCGGCATGGTGAACGCGCCGATCACCAACTCCGCCGTCGCCGGCATGCCGCGCGCCCAGGCGGGGGTGGCGGCCGCGGTCGCCTCGACCAGCCGTCAGGTCGGCCAGTCGCTGGGTGTGGCGGTGATCGGCACGGTCGTCACCTCGGCCGTGGTCGGGCCGGTCGCGACCGGCTTCGCCCCGGCCAGCCACGCCGGCTGGTGGATCCTGGTCGGCCTCGGCGGCGCGGTCCTCGCCCTCGGACTGGCCACCACCACCGCCTGGGCGAGCGCGACGGCCGCCCGGGTGGCGGCCCGCCTCGGCTCCGAGGCACCGCCCGTCCGGTCCGGTGTACGGGAGGCACCGCCCGAGCGGCTACGATGACCACTACGGCGGAAGAGCCGGCCGGGCGGTCGCGACGGGTCCCAGACCCGCCGAGGAACGTCCGGGCTCCACAGAGCAGGGTGGTGGGTAACGCCCACCCGGGGTGACCCGCGGGACAGTGCCACAGAAAACAGACCGCCCACCGCTTTTCGTGGTGGGTAAGGGTGAAACGGTGGTGTAAGAGACCACCAGCGACCGGGGTGACCCGGCCGGCTAGGTAAACCCCACCTGGAGCAAGGTCAAGATCGGTGCCCTCGGGCACCGTGCGCGGACGTTCGAAGGCTGCTCGCCCGAGTCCGCGGGTGGACCGCACGAGGCTGTCGGCAACGGCAGCCCTAGATGGATGGCCGCCTCCCCGGGCCGCGCGAGCAACCCGGGAGACAGAACCCGGCGTACAGGCCGACTCTTCCGCCCCTGGCTTCACGAGGGCCCCGCGACCTGCGGAAACGACAGGTCGCGGGGCCCTTCGTCATGTCCCGTCCGGCTCCCCGGGGAGTTCCGGATGCGTGCCGCGGCGGGGCGGCGCCACGATGGAGGCAGCGGGCAACGCCCGAATCCGAGAGGAAGGGGGCGCGACCATGGCCCCTCTGGCACCAGACCCGTGCAGTCGCATGCGGGTGTGGATGACCACGGCCGAGCACGCGGTGGACCGCGACCACACGGCTGTGGAGAACGACGTGGCCGGGCTCGACCAGCTGAACGCCCAGCAGAATCCCGACCCGGTGAAGGTCTCCGCGGCCGAGGCGGGACTGGCCGCGGACCGCCGACAGCTGTCGTACGACGAGAAGCGGCTGTCCGACCTCCAGCACAAGTACGACCAGGAGTGCGCAGTCCCCCCGCACTGACGGACGCGGTGACGTCCCGTACGGCGATGCCCGCCCCGGCCGGGGCGGGCATGGCGGTCTCAGGCGGGGTGGGCGCCGACGGCGTCGCGGATCTGGTCGCCGAGGCCGCCGCTGACGCGGGCGCAGTTGGCGCAGCAGAAGAACATGCCGGCGACCTCGACGCCGTGGCCGACGATGCGGACCTGGCACTGTTCGCAGCGTGGCGCGAGCTTCTCCATCGCGCACTCGAAGCTGTCGAAGGTGTAGGTGTCGCCGCTGACCGTCTTGATCTCGAAGGCCAGCCAGTAGTCGTTGCCGCAGGTGACGCAGATTGCCATGGCGGCCGTCTCCTTCCGGTGGGGCCGCGGCCCGGGGTGGTCGCGCGGTCACTTCCAGTCTTGGAGGCTCCCGGGGAGACGGCCACTCGGCGTCGCCGTCAGGCGGAACGGGCGGAGAGTTCCTCCAGGGCGCGGACGGCGCGGTCGGCGTCGTCGGCGGCGACGAACAGGTGGTCGTGGTGGAAGCCGGCCACCACGTTGCAGCTGATGCCCTCCTCGGCGAGCCGGCCGGACACGGCGGCGGTGAGTCCGACGGCCTCCAGCGCCGAGTGGATCCGCAGGGTGATCCAGGCCGCCACGTACTCGTAGCGCAGCCCGAGCGCGTCCGCCTCCTCCTGGGCGACCACCATCGTCACCCCCTCGGGCTCGGCGACGGTCACCACCGGCCGCATGCCGGCGGGCACCCGCGCGGGGAGCGTGCAGTAGACGTACCGCCCCGGGTTGAGCTGCGGGCTCATCGCGCGCAGCAGTGTCGCGAGGTCTCGTTCTGCGGCCATGCCCGCCACCGTAGCGGCTGGGCGGGGGATGCGCGGTGCTCCTGTCCTGTGACAGCGAAGTTTCACCGTTTGCCATCGAAGTTTGATCGACCTGCTTGTGCCAGTAGTTCGCCAGGCGGCGGTTAGGCTTCCGTTGC
>NZ_JBICYZ010000017.1:0-136750 GCF_043201465.1 Kitasatospora sp. NPDC048298 | reverse complement strand
TGATTTTGGGGGGGGGGGGGTTTGCCCCCCCCCCCCCCCCCCCCCCCCCCCCCCCCCCCCCCCCCCCCGGCGGCGGGGGGCCCCCCCCCCCCCCCCCCCCCCCCCCCCCCCTCGGGGGTCCGTCCGGTCAGCCCTGGTGGCCGCGGCGACGGCTGACGGCGATGGTGACGCCGCCGAGGAGCAGCAGGACGCCGCTGATCGCCGCCGCGGTGAACACGGTGGCACCGGTGTGGGCGAGGATGCCCGAGGACTGCCGGGCCGACGAGTCCTCGGCGGTCGACCGGCCCGGGTTCGACTGACCCTGGTTCGACTGACCGGAGCCGGTGCTACCGGGGTCGGTGGCGCCGGGGGTCTGGCCGTCGCCGGTGGGCGTGGGCGACGGGGTGGGCGACGGGGTGCTTCCGGCCGGGCCGGTGAGGTCGCTCTCGCAGCCCTTCTCCGTGTCGCAGCGGCCGCGCTTGTCGTCCGGCGTGGTGACGGCGCTGCGCAGCTTGCCGTCGCCGCTGCCGGTGACGGTCACGGAGTACGTGATCGTCGCGGTGCCGCCCACCGGCAGGTCGCCGGTCCAGGTGAGCTTCCCGTCCTTGACCTCGGCGGTGCCGGAGGTGGCCTTGACGTCGCCGCCGTAGGTGGCGTCGTCCAGCACCTTCGACAGGTCGTCCGTGATCGTGGCGCCCTTGACCTCGTCCGCCCCCTGCTGGGTGACGGTGACGCCGTACGTCACCTTGTCGCCCGTCTTCACCGTCGAACCCGACTTCGGGTCCGAGGACTTGGCGAAGACGTAGGCCCCGGTCACCGCCGGGTCCTGGTAGGTGTACGGCTGGGCGGTGCTGGTGCCACCGGGGGTCGTGACGGTGACGTCGACCTTCCCGGCGGCGCTCCCGGCGGGCGCGGTGGCGGTGATCCGGGTGTCGCTCTCGACGGTGACCGCGGTGGCGGGCACGGTGCCGAAGGTGACGGCGCTCGCCCCGCTCAGGTTGCTGCCGGTGACGATGACGGTGGTGCCGCCGGCCAGCGGGCCGTGGTCGGGCGCGACGGCCGTCACCACCGGCGCCGGGGCGTCGTACGTGTACTTCCCGGCGGCCACGGTGCGGCCCGAGATGGTCAGCTCCACGTCGACGGCGCCGGCGGCGTGCGCCGGGACGGTCGCGGTGACGGTGCCGCGGTCGACGACCTTCACGTCGCTCGCCGGGGTGCCGCCGAAGCTGACGGCGCTGGTGCCGGTCAGATGGCTGCCGCTGATCGTGACGCTCGTGCCACCCCCGGCCGGACCGTGGTCGGGGCTGATGCCGGTGACCGCCGGCGGAACGGGCTTGCCGATCGCGATGCCGTAGGGGCCGGAGCCGGTCGGGACGGTGGCCGTGACGGTGTTGGTCGCGGTGCTGATGACCGACACGTTCTTCGAGTTGTTGTTGGAGACGTACACGGCGGTGCCGGCCGGGTCGATCGCCAGCCCGATCGGCCGGATGCCGACCGGCACGGTGGCGATGATCGTGTTGGTCGCGGTGTCCACGACCGTCACCGTGTGGGCCCCGGTGTTGGCGACGTAGAGGAACCGCCCGTCCGGGGTGACGGCCATGCCCTGCGGCTGGTTGGTGATCGGAAGGTCGGCCGTGACCGTGTCGGTGGCGGTGTCGATCACCGACACCCTCCTGGTGCCGGAGCCGTTGTAGTGGCCGACGTACACGTGCTTGCCGTCGGGAGTGACCGCGAGACCGGACGGGCTCTGGGGGCCGCCGGACGGGCGGACGGTGGCGGTGACGGTGTTGCTGGCGGTGTCGACGACGGACACCGAGTTGCCGGCGAAGGAGGCGACGTAGGCCCGCTTGCCGTCCGAGGTCAGCGCGATCGTGTCCACGTAGGCGCCGACACCGACGCTGGCGGCGACCGTCAGGGTGCTCATGTCGATCACGTCCACCTTGCCCGGGCTGGCGTAGCTGGCGTAGCCCACGTAGGCGAGCTTGCCGTCCGGGGAGAAGGCCACCGGCAGCGGGGACTGGCCGACCGGGATGGTCGTGACGACGGTGTTGCTCGTGGTGTCGATCATCGACAGGGAGGCGCCGCCGTTGTTGGTGACCAGCACCTTCGTGCCGTCCGGCGACAGGGCCACGCCCTCCGGCTTGACGCCGACCGGGATGGTGGCGGCCACCTCACCGGTCTCCGGGTCGTAGGCGGTGACGGTGTTGTCGCCCATGTTGGCGATGTAGACCAGCTGTGCCGACGGCGCCGCGTGCCCCGTCCTGGCCGGGACGACCGCCCCCAGGGTGCCCAGCGCCGTAACCGTCACCGCCGCCGATATGCCCCGCCGCAGTCTTCGCCAACGGCCCGGGCGGGTTGCCCCGCTCTCGGGGACCAATGCCATGTACTCAGCCTCTCTGCGGGGTGGATCCACCCGGCCCCCCGGCCGGGCGGTGTCAAGTCACGGCTTCTTCACGGACTCTGACGATTCATAGGATGGCGGATGAGGAACGTGTCCGTCCATTCACAATCGGAAGATCACCTTCCGTGATCGCGCCGACCGGAAACCCCCAGGTGAAGACCGGTGGCGGTGACCCTGCGTCAGCCGAGCGTGCGGTCGAGGTTGAACGCGGCGCTGATCAGCGCGAGGTGGGTGAAGGCCTGCGGGAAGTTGCCGAGCTGCTCGCCGGTCGGGCCGATCTCCTCGGCGTACAGGCCCAGGTGGTTGGCGTAGGTGAGCATCTTCTCGAAGGCCAGCCGGGCCTCCTCCACCCGTCCGGCGCGGGCCAGGGCCTCCACGTACCAGAACGAGCAGATCGAGAAGGTGCCCTCGGCCCCGCGCAGGCCGTCCGGGCTGGCCTCCGGGTCGTAGCGGTAGACCAGCGAGTCGGAGACGAGTTCCGCGCCCAGCGCGTCCAGGGTCGACAGCCACTTGGGATCGTTGGGCGAGATGAACTTGGCCAGCGGCATCATCAGCACGGAGGCGTCCAGGAGGTCGCCGCCCAGGCTCTGGGTGAACGCCCGGCGCTCGGCCGACCAGCCGGACCGCATGATCTGCCGGTAGATCGCGTCCCGGCTGCGCTGCCAGCGGGCCAGGTCCGCCGGCAGCCCGCGCCGGTTCGCCATCCGGATCGCCCGCTCGATCGCCACCCAGCACATCAGCCGCGAGTACAGGAAGTCCTTGCGGCCGCCCCTGGTCTCCCAGACGCCCTCGTCGGGCTGGTCCCAGTGGTCGCAGAGCCAGTCCACCACGGCCCCGACCTCGTCCCAGTGGTCGCTGCTGATCGGCTGCCCCCACTTGTCGTACAGGTAGACGGAGTCGATCAGCGCCCCGTAGATGTCCAGCTGGAGCTGGCCGGTGGCTGCGTTGCCCACCCGCACCGGAGCGGACCCCAGGTAGCCCTCCAGGTGCGACAGCTCGCGCTCGGGCAGGTCGCTGCGCCCGTCGATCCCGTACATGATCTGCAGCGGCCCCGCGTCGCCGATGCCGGCACCTCCGCCGGCACCGCCGCCGCGGAGGATGCCCCGCTCGGAGAGGAAGCCCATGAAGGCCTCGGCCTCCGCGGTGAAACCCAGCCGGAGCATCGCGTAGACGCAGAAGGCCGCGTCACGGACCCACACGTAGCGGTAGTCCCAGTTGCGCTCGCCGCCGATCCGCTCGGGCAGGCTGGTCGTCGGCGCGGCCACGATCGCACCGGTCGGCGCGTAGGTGAGCAGCTTCAGCAGCAGCGCGGAGCGGTGCACCATCTCGCGCCACCGCCCGTGGTACCGGGAGCCGGCCAGCCAGTGGCGCCAGAACCGCACCGTCGCCGCGAACTGGTCCTCCGCCTCGGCCCGGGGGCACGACCTCGGGGTGACGTCACCACCGACCCGGTCGAGGGCGAACACCGCCGACTCGCCCTCCAGGAGCTTGAAGTGCGACCACACGTCCACGCCGTCGCGTTCCAGCGGCACCGTGGCCGTCAGCGCCAGCGCCATCGACGGGGACTCGAAGACGGCCTCGTGCGGCCGCAGGCGCACGGTGTGCGGCTCGGACCCGAAGCCGAAGCGGGGAGCCACCCGGGCCCGGAACGGAAGGGTTCCCCGGGCACAGACCACCCGCCGGATCAGCCGGTGCCGGCCGGCCTCGCGCGACTCGTCCACGACCGGCATGAAGTCCTGGATCTCCGCCACCCCGTCGGTGGAGAAGAACCGGGTGATCAGCACGTTGGTGTCGGGGAAGTAGAACTGCCGGGTACGCGTCGGCACGTCGGCGGCCAGCTCGAACGACCCGCCCCGGTCGGCGTCGAGGATGGACGCGAAGACGCTGGGAGCGTCGAAACGGGGGCAGCAGTACCAGTCGATCGTGCCGTCCGTCCCCACCAGCGCGGCGGACCTGAGATCGCCGATCAGACCGTGCTCGGCGATCGGCAGGTAGCGCGAGCCGTCCGCTCCCCCGAATCCGGCATCGTCGAATGTCATCCCGGCCTCCTACCGTGGTGGTACGGGACCGCAGTGGCACGGACACCGGGCAGCCGTGCCCGGCGCCACGGGACCACCGTCGGGCAGCCGTGCACTCCACCCGGGAAACACCGTCGCTGGGGGCCTTGTTCCGACTCACCCTCCGTGACCGGGCCCACGCTCCGTGATGCCGGTGCGAGGCGGACCGCCCGTCCCCGGAGACGACGGGCCGGACGGCGTCGTGGACGGCGGGCCGGAGGGGGCCTCGGACGGCGGGCCGGAAGGCGCCGCCGTGGACGGCGCGGGCAGCGTCCGGGAGAGCCACTGCCGGATCGCCTCCGCCGTCGTGGCCACGTGCTCGTCCAGGATCGAGTGGTGGTCACCCGGCACGTCGCCGACGCGCAGGTGCAGGGTGGGGACGCTCGTCTCCCCCTGCCGGTCCAGGAAGATGCGGGCGTACGCGCCCATCGCCGCGAGGCCGGGCTCGTCCAGCCCGAGCGCGCTGCGGACGGCCAGCTCGGTGAGCCACTGCTCGTCCCGGACGGGGTGGGTGTCCACCAGTACCACCGCCTCGGCGCCGATCTCCGCCGCGGCCTCCTCCGCGACGGCCTGCGCGACCAGGCCGCCGGTGGAGCGGCCCAACAGCACCACTGGTCGGCCGAGTTGACGGATCGAGGCGGCGTGGGCCCGGACCAGGGCCGCCACGTCCACCGGGACAGGCCCGCCGTCGTACCCCGGGTGCGGGAGCACCCACAGGCCCGGCAGGTGCCGGGCGAGTGCGTTGTACTCCCCGGGGGGAGAGGCGAAGGCGGGGAAGCAGACGATGGCCGGGCCCTCGTCGGCGCCGCCGCCTCGGCCGTCCTCGCTGAGCCGCTGTGGAGCGACGGAAGGGAGCGTCGCCGACGACGGCAGCGCCCACGACGCCGAGACGAGCAGGTGCATCGCCTCCCGGGGCCGGCCCAGCTCGCACAGCCTGCGGTAGAGGAAGGCGAGCGTCCCCGGGGCCGGCGGCGGGCGCAGCTGATCGGCGAGGGCCCTGGGGGTGGCGGCGTCGAACACCACCGTGGCGGACAGGCGCAGGCCGGTCCGTTCCTCCAGCCGGTTGCGCAGCTCGATCGAGGTCAGCGAGTCGAAGCCGAGGTCGGGGATCGGGGTGTCCGGGTGCACGTCCGGGTAGCTGAGGACGGCGGCGACCTCGGCGCACACCATCTCCAGGGTGTCGGTCGGCATCTCCAGGGTGTCGGTCGGCGTGGCCGGTCGCGGTGTGCTCCCGGTCTCCGGCCGGGGCGGGCGGTCGAAGGCGACCGGCACCAGGACCGGCTCGTCGGCGCCGAGCGCGGCCTCCAGGAGCGCCACGCCCTCGGCGGGCGTGAGGGGCAGCAGGCCGGAGGCGGCCGTCCGTCCGGCCGTCATCCCGACCGTCCACGGGCCCCAGGCCAGGGAGAGCGCGGGAAGGCCCGACCGCCGCCGGTGGCGGGCGAGTTCGTCCAGGTAGCAGTTGGCCGCCGCGTAGTTGGCCTGCCCGGCGTGGCCGAGCACCCCGGCCGCCGAGGAGAACAACACGAAGGCGTCCAGGTCACGGTGTGCGGTCAACTCGTGGAGGTGCCAGGCCGCTTCGGCCTTGGGGCGCCACACCGTCGCCAACCGCTCCGGGGTCATCGCGGCCAGGATCCCGTCGTCGAGCACTCCGGCGGTGTGCACGACGGCCCGCAGGTCCTCGATCGAGTCGACCAGCGCGGCCAGTGCCGCCCGGTCGGTGACGTCCAGACGCGTCTCGCCGCTGCGGCTGGCGACCACGACGCGCACGCCCTGGCCCCGCAGGTGGTCGGCGACCGCCCGGCCCAGCGCGCCGCCGCCGGTGATCAGGACGGTTCCCCGCCAGGGGAAGCCGGCCGCCCCGCCCGCCACCCGGACCAGGTCGGCGCGCTCGGACACCGTCTCGGCCCGCCCGTCGCGCAGTTCGGCCAGGGTGAACCGGCCGGGGTGCTCCGCCTGCGCCGTCCTGACCAGGCCGGCCACCGCCGCTCCGGCGAGATCCCCCGGCCGCACCAGGACGGTGAGCTGCTCGTCACCGGCCGTCTGCAGCTCCCGCAGGGCGAGTGCCAGGGCCTCGGGTGCGTCGCCCGGCCGCACCTCGTGGACCCGCCCTGGCGGCCGGCCCGGTGTCCGGTGCCGCTCCGGGCGGAACAGTGCGCCCCGGCCGGTCCCGGCCCCGGTCCATGCCTCGTTGGCGGTCGTCCGCACGGTGAGCGAGTCGACGGACGCCACCGGTCGGCCCGTCAGGTCGGCGACGGCGATCCGCCCCTCGCGGATGCGGACCCGCAGCCCCGTGGCGCCCCGCGCCGTCACGTGCACTCCGCGCAGGGCGAACGGCACTCCGTCGGAGAGCAGCCGCGCCGGGTGCAGGGCCGCGTCGAACAGGGCGGGGTGGAGCCCGAACCGCCCCGCGTCCGGGAACTCCCCGCGCACCTCGCCGAAGAGCTCGTCGCCGCGGCGCCACATCCGGTGCAGCCCGCGGAACGCCGGTCCGTAGTCGGCGTGGTCGACCTCGACCTCCTCGGCGCCGGGCGGGGGCCACGCGCCGAGGTCCGGCGGCGGCGCGGGGCGGGGGTCGCGGGGGCCGCCGGAGGTCAGTCGGCCGACGGCGCAGCGGACTCCGTTCGCGTAGACCTCGAACGGCCTTGCGCCGTCGGCCTCCTGGCGTACGACGACCTCGGCGCGCCGGGTCTGCGGCAGGGGCATCGCCGTGTGCAGGACCAGTTCGTCGACGGTGTCGCAGCCGGCCCGCTCACCGGCGTACAGCACCGCCTCCAGGATCGCCGTGGCGGGCACGATCGCCGTCCCGTCGACGATGTGGTCGAGCAGCCAGCCGGGGGTGAGGTCGGCGGTGCAGACCACCTCCCCGGAGCCCGGCACGATGACGGTCGACTCGATCAGCGGGTGCTCGGTGACGCGGTCGAGCCAGTAGCGCCGGCGCTGGAAGGTGCGGGTGCCGCGCAGCCTGGCCGCCGCCCGCTCGGGGTCGGTGGTGGGGATGACGCCCTCGCCGGGCACCGCGGGCGGGTCACCCGGGCCCAGGTCGACCACGGTGGCGCCGGCGAGCGTCGCCACCTGGTCGGCGAGGCTGTCCCGCTCGTGCAGGTGCCGCGCCCAGTGGTCCGGATCGTCCGGGCGGGCGCCGACGATCGGGATGAGCGGCGGGTGGTACGTCAGGCTCCGTGCCACCTCCGCGAACTCCGCCGGCCCGTGGGCGGTGAGCAGCCGCGCCGCGTCGGGCAGCGACAGCACGCCCGCGACGTGGGCCGCCGCGATCTGCCCGGTGCCGTGCCCGAGCAGCGCGTCCGGGCGGTACCCCCAGGACTCCAACAGGCGGAACAGCGCCACCTCGTGGGCGAAGAGGGCCGCCCGGTCGAGGTCGGCCCGGCGCGCGGGGCCGGTGTCGAGCGCCTCGCCCGGCGCCGGTTCCAGGTGGGCGCGCACCTCCTCGAAGGCCGCGGCGAACACCGGGTACCTGTCGGCCAGGTCCGGCCCGGGCGTCCGCGCCCCCTCCCCCGGGAACAGGAACGCCACCCGCAGCTGCTCGTACTCCTCGACGATCACGTGCGCGTTGGTCCCGGAGATCCCGAAGGCGGAGACCCCGGCACGGCGCGGCCGGTTCCGGGCCGGTCCTGGCGCCGAGCCGGACCCCGCCGCGGGCTCCGCCCCGGGCTCCGGCCAGGGCGTCGGCTCGGTGACCAGCCGGACCGCGCCGGCGGACCAGTCGACGCGTGGGGTGGGCTCTCCGACGTTCAGCGTGGCGGGCACGGTGCGGTGCCGCATCGCCATCACCGTCTTGATCACGCCGGCGACCCCGGCGGCCGCCTGGGTGTGCCCGAGGTTGGACTTGACGGTGCCGACCAGGACCGGCGTCGACCGGTCCTGGCCGTAGGTGGCGAGCAGCGCGGCCGCCTCGATCGGGTCGCCCAGGGCGGTGCCCGTTCCGTGGGCCTCGACCACGTCCACGTCGGCGCCGCTCAGCCCGGCATCGGCCAGGGCCTGCTGGATCACGGCCGCCTGCGCGGGGCCGCTGGGCGCCGTGAGGCCGTTGGAGGCCCCGTCCTGGTTGACGGCGGAGCCGCGCAGCAGGGCCAGGACCGGGTGGCCGTTGCGCAGCGCGTCGGAGACCCGCTCGAGGACCAGCAGCCCCACGCCCTCCGACCAGGCGGTGCCGTCGGCGGCCGCGGAGAACGGCTTCACCCGGCCGTCCGGGGCCAGGCCGCGCTGCCGGCTGAACACGACGAAGCTGTCCGGTGTGGCCATGACGGTCGCTCCGCCGGCCAGGGCCAGGTCGCACCGGCCGTCGCGCAGGGCGTCCGCCGCGAGGTGCAGGGCGACCAGCGAGGAGGAGCAGGCGGTGTCCAGGGTGAGCGCCGGCCCCTGCAGGCCCAGGCCGTAGGCGATCCGCCCGGAGGCCACGCTGCCCGCCGCGCCCAGGGCGAGCTGGGATTCGAGCTGGTGCGCGGTGCCGCGGAAGCGGCCGGCGTAGTCGTTGTACATCAGGCCGACGAACACGCCGGTGTTGCTGCCCCGCAGTGAGGCGGGCTCGACGCCCGCCCGCTCGAACGCCTCCCAGGACGTCTCCAGCAGCAGCCGCTGCTGCGGGTCGGTGGCCAGGGCCTCACGCGGGGACATCCGGAAGAACGCCGCGTCGAAGTCGGCCGCGCCGTCGAGGAAGCCGCCGCGGGTGACGTAGCTGGTGCCGAGGTGGTCCGGGTCCGGGTGGTACAGCTCGTCCAGCGGCCAGCCCCGGTCGGTGGGGAATCCGGTGATGGTGTCCCGGCCGGCGGCGACCACCCGCCACAGGTCCTCGGGGCTGCTGATCCCGCCGGGGTAGCGGCAGGCCATGCCCACGATCGCGATCGGCTCGGTGGCCTGGCGGGCGGGTGGCGGCGGGCCGGCGGCCGCGCCCGTGAGGTGGTCGGCGACGGCGCGGGGCGTGGGGTGGTCGAACACCAGGGAGGGCGGCGGTGCGACGCCCAGTTCGGCGGCCAGCCGGTCCCGCAGTCGGACGGTGCCGAGCGAGTCCAGGCCGACCTCGGCGAACGGCTGGTCCGCCTCGGGCGGTCGGCCGGTGATCCCCGCCGTCTCCCGTCGGACCACGTCGAGCACGTACTGGAAGCGGAGCCGTCGCCGGACCGGCTTGCCGGTGGCGGTCCGCGGGATCCGGCTGACCGGGCGGATCCCGGCCGGCACCCGGTGCGCCGGCAGCCGGCGGCGGCAGAGGGCCAGCAGCGCCGCCGGGTCCGCGTCGCCCACGACGTAGGCGACCGGCACCTCGCCGAGCACCGCGTCGGGCTCGCCCGCCACGGCCGCCTCCCGGACGCCGGGGTGGCCGGCCAGGACCTGTTCGATCTCGGCCGGGTGGAGGTTCTCCCCGCCGCGGATGATCACTTCACTCGCCCGCCCGGTCACCACCAGTCGGCCGTTCTCCTCGCGGCCGAGGTCTCCGGTGGCGTGCCACCGCTCGGACCCGGGCATCCTCAGCCGGATCTCGCCGTTCTCGAAGCGGAGGTCGATCCCGGGCAGGACGACGCCGTCGACGGCGATCTTCCCGGAGGCCTCCGTGCTGCCGTAGCCGTCGTGCAGTTCCCGGCCGACCGTGCGGCGGAACCGGGCGCGCAGCTCCTCGGGCAGCGGGGCCCCGGCGGACAGGCAGAGCGGGGGCAACGGCGCCCCGGCGTCCAGAAGTTGACCGAAGACCGTCGGCACGCCGCCCAGTGCCGTGAACGGTGTTCGGCGGAGCAGGGCAGCGGCCGCGTCCGCGGTGAAGCGGTCCATCACATGGGCGCTCGCACCCAGGGCCAGGACGCCCACCACGCACATCGAGTGCCCGAACGCGTGGAACAGCGGCAGCGGCCAGAGCAGGTGGTCGTCGCCGGTCATGCCCAGCAGCCCGCGGTAGGCGTGGTCGGCCGAGCGGAGCCAGGCACCTTGCGTCGACAGGACGCCCTTCGGCTCCCCGCTGGTCCCCGAGGTGTAGTGGAGCCAGGCGGGCTCGTCCGCTTCGAGGTCGTCCCGCGGCCGGGCCCGGGTGGACACGAGCAGCTCGTCCACCGTCACCGCGCGAGTGCCGGCCACCCGCCGGACCTGGGCCAGGTGTTCACGGTCGGTGACCACCAGCCCGGCGCCGCTGTCCTCCAGACGGAGCCGGAGCTCGTCGTCGCCGCCGCGCGGGTCGAGCGGGACACCGACCGCGGCCGCGCGGCACACCCCGAGGGTGGCCGTGACGGCGGGCACCCCGCTGGACAGGAGCAGCGCCACCCGGCTGCCGCGGTCGACGCGCAGGTTGCCGGCCGCCAGGGCGGTACGGCGGGCGAGTTCGCCGTAGCTCACCGCGCCGGCGGCATCGGAGAAGGCGGTCCTGCCTTCGCGGTCGGCGGCGTGACGGAGAATCAGCTCATGCATCGTGCACCTCTGAGGGTTGGTGGACGAAGTCTTAGCACACGCCTCCGACAAGCCCCCGCGAAGAGGCGGGAGGGCGGGCCGCCCGGCCCGCCCTCCCGTCGTGCGCGATCACCCGGTCACGGTGCCGGGGTCACCTGGAGCGGGTCCGGCACCGACCGCACCGTCATACCGGGCGCCACTCGGGGGCCTACTCAGGGGTCCGCTCGGGGGGCTACCCGGCGGGCTACTTGGGGGGCTACTTGGGGGCGGCCGTCATGGAGGCGACCGCGTCCGCCACGGTGGAGCGGTAGAGGCCCAGCTTGGGGTTCAGGACGTGCACGCCGTTGTCGAGCGGGAAGTTCCGGGTGTTCGCGAGGGGCATGTTGGTGCCGTCCTGGTCGACCAGCACGTTGAGTTCGTTGATGCCGGGGGCGGTGCCGGTGGTGGCGCCGCTCGGGTCGAGGTCGATCACCGCGTAGGCCTTCTGCCCGGCCGCGACCGGGAAGCGCGAGGTGCCGCTGGCGAGCACCGGCCGGATGTTCCCGCTCTGGTCCTGCGAGGTGGAGTTGCCCAGGTCGACCGCCGGGGAGGAGCTCAGACTGCAGGCGCTCGCACCGGTGTTGTGCACCTCGATCACCCGCTGGCTCGGCGCCCCGGAGCGGATCGTCACCTGGATCGAGAGGTTCTGGATGTCGCACGGGCGGGTGGCGGCGCCGGCGTTCCCCCCGTCGGACTTGGTGCCACCCGACGGGCTCGCGCCGGACGGCTTCGGCGGGGCGGAGTGCGACGGCGCCCCGGTGGCGGGTGCGCCCGCGGTGGGCGCCCCGGTGGCCGGGGCGGCCGCGGAGGGCGTGGCGGCCACCGTGGCGGCCGCGGAGGCCGTCGAGCCGCCGGCCGTGTCGGTGTTCTCCGGCCCGCAGGCGGTCAGCGCGAGCCCTGCCCCGACGACGAGGGCGGCGGAGGCGAGCAGCGGGCGGCGGCGGACGGTCATGGTGGCTCCCCGATGGCGGTGCGTGCTGTTGGCGACGGACACACCACAGGACGGCCGACCGGCCGGTTCCGGTGCCACGAACGGCGTCACAATCGCCGGGACACGGCGGGGACCGGACTGTGACATACGGTCAGGCGCGCCATGGTTGACATGCGCGCGGCCGCGTGGACCCGTTCGCGGCCCCCACCCCGGGGTGGGGGCCGCGAACGGGAAGGTCAGGCGAGCCGGTCGGTGAGCAGCCGGGCCAGCCGGCGCACCCCGTCCCCGACCTGGTCTGGCGTCAGAGCACTGACGGAGAGCCGGAGTTGGTTCGCGGCCTCCGGGGCGTCGTGGAAGTGGCGCATCGGGGTCCAGAGCACGCCGTAGTCCTGGGCGGAGGTTTCGAGGAGGGCGTCGTCGGCCTCGAAGGGGACCGTGACGACGAGGAAGAAGCCGCCGGTGGGGGTGTTCCAGGTGACGGGGCCGCCGGGCGGGAAGTGGGCGGCGAGGGCGGCCAGCAGGCGTTGGAGGTTCTCGCGGTAGCGGGCGGTCTCCCGCTCGTTGGCGCGGACCAGGCTGCCCTCGTGCTCCAGCAGTTTCCCGGCGATGACGGCCTGGGCGATCGGCGAGGTGTTGACCGTCACCATGCTCTTGAGCTTGGCGAGTTCGTCGGCGAACAGGCCGGTGGCCCCGTCCGGGGTGTGCACCTCCTGGTCGGCCACCACGAAGCCGATCCGGGCGCCGGGCAGGCCGGTCTTGGCGTAGGAGCCGAGGTAGACCACCCGGCCCCGGGTGTCCAGGGCCTTGAGGGTGGGCGGCCGCTCGCCGCCGGCGGTGAACAGGCCGTACGGGTTGTCCTCCAGGAGCAGCAGGTCCTCGCGCTCGGCGAGGTCCAGCAGGGCGTGGCGGGTGGCCAGGTCGAGGCTGAGGCCGGAGGGGTTGGAGTGGTCGGGCAGCAGGTAGCAGGCGCGCGGGCGCAGCCCGTCGGCGCGGGCCTGGCGCAGGACGGCGGCGAGGTCGTCGAGGTCCACGCCGCCGGGGCCGCTGCGGACGGTGCGCACGGGCATGTCGACCAGGCGGGCGGCGCCGGTGAGGCCGACGTAGGTGGGCGCGACGGCGAGGACGGCGTCGCGCTCGTCGCCGCGCAGCGCGCGCAGCACCAGGAACATGGCCTCCTGGCAGCCGACGGTGACCACGACGGAGGCCGGGTCGACGGTGATGCCCTCGTCGACGGCGAGGTTGCGGGCGACGAGCTCGTGGATGACGCCCTTGGTGCGGCCGTACTGGAGGAAGGTGCGGGCGGCCTGTTCGGCGGTGAGGCCCTGTTCCTCGGTGAGGTGGCGTTCGAAGCGGCGCAGGTAGCGGTGGACGTCCTCGATCGCGAAGTACTCCTCGCTGGGCCGGCCGGCGGCCAGGGAGATCGCGTCGGGGTGGCGGCCGGCGATCTCGTTGAGGAAGTTCATCGACTCCAGGGCCGGATCGGCCAGCGAGGAGTGCAGGTCGGCGAGGTCCAGGCGGGTCCGGGAGTGTGCGGAGGTGGTGGTCAACTGGGCTCCCTGGCAGGCGGAGTGGGGGTGCGGTGAGGCCGGACAACGGTGCGCAGGGTACGCGCCTCGGCGACGGAGGCGCAGCCGGCCAGGCCGAGGGCGTCGTCGAGTTCGGCGGCCAGCAGGTCGAGGACGGCGCTCACGCCGGCCTCCCCGGCGGTGGCGAGGCCCCAGAGGACCGGGCGGCCGACGAGCGCGGCGTCGGCGCCGAGGGCGAGGCAGCGCAGGACGTCCAGGCCGCTGCGGATGCCGCCGTCGACCAGCACCCGGCAGTCGTGGTCGCCGACGGCGGCGCGGACCTCGCCGAGCAGCTGGACGGCGGGGACGGCGCCGTCGAGTTGGCGGCCGCCGTGGTTGGAGACCACCACGGCGTCGACGCCGCTGCGGGCGGCGCGGGCGGCGTCCTCGGGGTCGAGGACGCCCTTGAGGACCAGCGGCAGGTCGGTGAGGCCGCGCAGTTCCTCGACGTCCGCCCAGGTGAGGGTGGGGGCGAAGGAGAGCGCGGTGTGCACGGCGACGGCGGAGCCGGGGACGGCGGTGTGGGCGGCCGAGTGGGCGGCCTCGGTGAGGTTGGCGGCGGTGACCTCGGGCGGCAGGGCGAAGCCGTTGCGGATGTCGCGCAGCCGGCGGCCCATCCAGGGCACGTCGACGGTGAGCACCAGGGCGGTGCAGCCGGCCGCTTCGGCGCGGCGGACCAGGTCGAGGCGCTGTCCGCGGTCGCGCAGCCAGTACAGCTGGAACCAGGTGGTGGCCCCGGTCGCGGTGATCTCCTCGATCGGGTAGCTGCTGAGGGTGGCGGCGGTGAACGGGACGCCGGCCTTGGCGGCGGCCCGGGCGGCGGCCAACTCGCCGTCGGGGTGGGCGAGTCGGTGGTAGGCGACGGGGGCGACGGCGTAGGGCGCGGCGGCCGGGGTGCCGAGCAGTTCGCAGGCGGTGCTGCGGACGGAGACGTCGCGCAGGACGCGGGGGACGAGGAAGAGCTCGTCGAGGGCGGCGCGGTTGGCGGCGAGGCTGGCCTCGGCGCCGCTGCCGCCGGCGATGAAGTCGTGGACGGCGGGCGGCAGCAGGGCGGCGGCCCGCTGCTCGATCTCGTGGAGGGTGAGCGGCTGCGGCCCGGTCACGCCCGGCCGCCTTCCTGCCGGAGGCGCTCCACCTCGACGGCCTCGTACAGGGCCTTGATGTTGGAGCTGCCGAAGGTCTCGGCGCCGATGCGCTCGATGACCTCGTAGAAGAGGGTGCGGCGCTCGTGGCCGGAGCGGGTGAAGATCTGGAAGAGCTGGCCGCCGTGGTCCTCGTCGATCAGCAGGCCGAGTTCCCGCAGGTCGGCGATGGTGTGGGTGCGCGGGGTGACGCGGGCGGCGAGGGCGTCGTAGTAGGCGCCGGGGGTGGTGAGGAACCGCACGCCCCGCTCGGCGAGGGCGCGCACGGAGCGGACGGCGTCGGCGGCGCCGAAGGCGAGGTGCTGGACGCCGGCGCCGCCGTGCTTCTTGAGGAACATGTCGATCTGGCCGGGGTCGGCGGAGGTGTCCGGCTCGATGACGGTGAAGGTGACGCCGCGGCCGGGGCTCTGGACGACCTTGGAGTTCATCGCCTGGGTTCCGACGGCGATCCGCTCCTCGAAGGTCTGCTCGAAGCCGAGGACGGTGCGGTAGTGGGCCACGGTGGCGTCGAGCTCGCCGGCCGGGACGCAGACCGCGAAGTGGTCGAGGTCCAGCAGGCCGGGTTCGGGCTCCGCGCCGGGGCTGGCGGGGTCGGCGACGGCGGTGAAGCCGGGCGGGAGCAGGCCGGGGTCGGCCTCGTCGCGCTGGACGAAGGTGTGCACCACGTCGCCGAAGCCGCCGATGGTGGCGGTGACGGTGCGGTGCTCGCCGGGCAGTTCGCGCGGTCCGGCGATCGGGCGGCCGCCCCGACGCACCGCCTCGGCGAAGGCCGCGGCGGCGTCGGTGGTGCGCAGCGCGATGCCGGCGACGCCGTCGCCGTGGGCGAGCACGTAGGCGGCGGCCGGGTGGTCGTCGACGAGGGCCTGGGTGAGCACCAGGGTGATCCGGCCCTGGGTCAGGGCCAGGCCGCGGGCGTCCGCGGCGGCCGGGTCGGTGGTGCCCGCGACGGTGAAGCCGTAGCGCTCGCACAGTTCGGCCGCGGCGCGTTCGGCGTCGGCGACGTGCAGCTCCACGTGGTCGAGGTCGAGGTCCACGGGGAAGGCGGCGGGGGCCTCGGTGGGCAAGGAGCGCATGCTGATGTCCTCTGCTCGCTCTGAGTGCTCGTTGGTGAGCTGGACAGTAGCGGGGGCGGCTGAACGGTCCGCGTGGGCGCGGGTGAACCGGATCGGGTCCAACTTCCGTTCAGTGTGGTGGATTTGGAAGGCGTCGCTATATCACAGATGAGGTCCGAGCGCAGGTGAATTCCACTGGTGTTCAAATGATCTTCATCTGGATGACCTCCGAACCCCTCGATGGGCCGCCGAGCGGCGGTTACATTGATCGCCACCACGGGGCATGACCTTCCGTCACCGGGTGCTCACCTCTCCCCGAGCACCCGGCCCCGTGGCCCCCCGGGCACGCCCCCGGCCGGACCACCGGCCCACCCCGCCATGCCCGCACCCGCCACACCCGTACCCGTTCCACCCGTACCAGTTCCACACCGACCCCCGGAGCGCTCAACGATGTCGGACTCCCCGCTCGCCACCTGGCCGCTGCTCGCCGGGCAGGCCGGTCTGTGGTTCGCCCAGCAGCTCGACCCCGCCTCCCCCGCCTACCAGGTCGCCGAGTGCACCGAGATCCACGGCGCGCTGGACCAGGCGGTGTTCGCGCGGGCCGTGCGGTGGGCTCTGCGCGAGTGCGAGGCCCTGCGGCTGCGCTTCGAGGCGACGGACGGCGGGACGCTGCAGCGGCTCGACGAGGACGAGGAGCCGATGCCGCTGGTGGACGTCAGCGACGCCCCGGAGCCGTGGACGGCCGCGCTCGCCCTCATGCGCGCCGACCTCGCCCGCCCGCTGGACCCCTCGCGCGGCCCCGGCTCCACCCGGATCCTGTTCAAGGCCGCCGACGACCGCTGGTTCTGGTACCAGCGCGCCCACCACGCCCTGGTCGACGGCTTCAGCGGCCCGCTGGTCGCCGCCCGGACCGCCGAGGTCTACACCGCGCTGGTCGAGGGCCGGGAGCCCGCCGCCGACACCGCGCCGCCGGCCTTCCGCCACCTGGTCGAGGAGGAGGCCGCCTACCTCGCCTCCGACGCCCACCGGGCCGACCGCGCCTACTGGCTGGAGCGCCTCGCCGACCGCCCCGAGCCCGCCACCCCGGCCGGCCGCACCGCCCCCGCCTCCCACCACCACCTGCGGCACGAGATCGAGCTGACGCCCGCCCACGCCGACGCCCTGCGCGGCGCGGCCCGGCGGCTCGGCGTCGGCTGGTCGGCACTCACCCTCGCCACGGCGGCCCTGTACACCGGGCGGCTGACCGGCACCGAGGACGTCGTCCTCGGGCTGCCGGTGCCCGCCCGGGTCGGCCGCACCGCCCGGGCCGTGCCCGGCATGCTCACCAACGTGCTGCCGCTGCGGATCTCCGCGCGCCCCGGGCAGAGCGTCCGCGAGCTGGTCCGCCACACCAGCGCGGCCGCCCGCGAGGCCCTGCGCCACCAGCGCCACCGCTACGAGGACCTCCGCCGGGAACTCGGACTGGTCGGCGGCAGCGCCCCGCTGGTGGGCCCCACGGTCAACATCATGTCCTTCGACTACGACCTCTCCTTCGGCGGCCACCGCGCGACCTTCCACAACCTCGGCAACGGCCCGGTGGACGACCTCGCGTTCGTGGTCTACGACCGGCTGGCCGGCCAGGGCATGCGGCTGGTCGTGGACGCCAACCCCGCGCTGTACGACGAGCGGCAGCTGGCCGACCACGCCGCCGGCTTCCTGCGGCTGCTCGACACCCTCGCCGCGAGCGGGCCGGACCTGCCGCTCGGCCGGATCGCCCTGGTCGACGCCGCCGGGGCCGAGCGGCTCACCGCGGCCGGTACCGGTGCCGCGGTGGAGACCGAACGCACCACGCTCACCGCGCTGTTCGAGGCCCGCGCCGCCCGTACCCCGGAGGCCACCGCCCTCGTCTGCCGCGACGAGCGGGTCTCCTACGCCGAGCTCGACGCCCGCGCCGACCGGCTGGCCCGGGTGCTGGTCGGGCGGGGCGTCGGCGCCGAGGACCTGGTCGCGCTCGTGCTGCCCCGCTCGGTGGAGCTGGTGGTCGCGCTGCTGGCCGTGCTCAAGAGCGGCGCCGCCTACCTGCCGGTGGACCCGACCTGGCCGGCCGAGCGCATCCGCTACATGCTCGCCGACGCCGGGCCGGTGCTGGCGCTCGCCGCCGAGGAGACCACGGCGGCGCTGGACGGCTGCCCGGCGCCCGTCCTGCTGCTGTCCGAGGACGGCGCGCGTGCGGACGGCACCGGCGCGGACGGCGCGGGTGCGCACGGCGCCGCCCTGGGCGAGGCCGAGCGGCTGCGGCCGCCGCTGCCCGAGCACCCCGCCTACGTCGTCTACACCTCCGGCTCCACCGGCCGCCCCAAGGGCGTGGTCGGCGTGCACGCCGCCGGGGTCAACCACCTGGCCGCGATCGCCCGCCGCCACCCGTACGTGCCCGGCCGGCCGCTGCTGGCCAAGAGCTCGCTGAGCTTCGTCGACGGGTCCAGCGAGCTGCTGGGCGCGCTGCTGCACGGCGAGGGCCTGGTGCTCGCCGACGGCGAGCAGGCCAAGGACCCGGCCGCCCTCACCCGGCTGATCGCCGAGCACCGGGTGGGCCGGATCATCGTGGTGCCCAGCCTGCTCGCGGCGATGCTGGACACCGCCGACCCGGCCGAGCTCGCCTCCTGCGAGCTGTGGATCACCACCGGCGAGACCATCCCCGGCCACCTCGCCGCCCGCTTCGCCGCACTGCTGCCCGGCGCCCGGCTGGTCAACTTCTACGGCTCCTCGGAGATCTGCGGCGACTCCGTCTCCGGCGACTGCGGACCCGACCGCCAGCCGATCGGCCTGCCCTTCGACAACACCACCGCATACGTGCTGGACGCCGCGCTGCGGCCGGTGCCGGCCGGCGCCACCGGTGAGCTGTACGTGGGCGGCGAGGCCCCGGCCCGTGGCTACCTGCGCCGCCCCGGGCTGACGGCGGAACGTTTCCTCGCCGACCCGTACGGCCGTCCGGGCAGCCGGATGTACCGCACCGGCGACCTCGCCCGCTGGAACCGGCACGGCGAGATCGAGCTGCTCGGCCGCGCCGACGCCCAGGTGAAGATCCGCGGCAACCGGGTCGAGCCCGGCGAGGTGGAGGCCGCGCTCACCGCGCACCCGGCCGTCCGCCGGGCCGTGGTCCTGGTGCGCGACGGCCGGGCGGGCGAGCAGCTGCTGGTCGGCTACGTGGTACCGGAGGAGGCCGGACCGGACGCCTTCGCCGCCGAGGAGCTGCGGGCGCACCTGCGCCGCACCCTGCCCGAGTACATGGTGCCGAGCGCCCTGGTGGCGCTGCCCGCCCTCCCGCTCACCCCGAGCGGCAAGATCGACCGACTCGCCCTGCCCGCACCGGAGTTCGCCGCCTCGGGCGGCGGGCGAGGCCCGCGCGACGAGCGGGAGGCGCTGCTCTGCGGCGCCTTCGCCGAGGTGCTCGGACTGGCCGGGACCGGCGTCGAGGACGACTTCTTCGCGCTCGGCGGGCACTCGCTGCTGGCCACCCGCCTGCTCGGCCGGGTCCGGGCCCTGCTGGGCGTCGAGGCGAGCCTGCGCGACCTCTTCGAGGCCCCGACGCCGGCCGCCCTCGCCGACCGCCTGCGCCGCGAGGACGGCGCCGGCGCCGCCGCCCGGCCCGCGCTGACGGCCCGCGAGCGGTCGGAGGCCACGCCGCTCTCCTACGCCCAGCAGCGCCTCTGGTTCCTGGAGCGGATGGGCACGGCGGGCTCCGCCTACCACCTGCCACTGGCCGTACGGCTCTCCGGCGCCCTCGACACCGCCGCCCTCGAGGCCGCGCTCAGCGACGTCGTGGCCCGCCACGAGTCGCTGCGGACGGTCTTCGACGAGGACGCCGAGGGCCTGGTCCGCCAGCGGGTGCTGGACGCCGCCGGGATCGCCGTCCCCTTCACCGTCACCGCCCTGGCCGAGGAGGCGCAGCTCGCCCCGGCGCTGGCCGCCGAGGCCGCGCCCGCCTTCGACCTCGCGGCCGGACTCCCGCTGCGCGCCGCCCTGTTCGCGCTCGGCGCGGAGGAACACGTCCTTCAGCTGACGGTCCATCACATCGCCGCCGACGGCGGCTCGATGGCGCCGCTGGCCCGCGACCTGTCCACCGCCTACGCCGCCCGCGCGGCCGGCGAGGCCCCGCGATGGGCCGAACTGCCGGTGCGGTACGCCGACTACACCCGCTGGCAGGGCGAGCTGCTCGGCTCGGCCGGGGACCCGGCGAGCCTGGCGGCCCGCCAGCTCTGCCACTGGCGCGAGGCCCTGGCCGGCCTGCCGGAGGAGCTGGCACTGCCGACCGACCGGCCGCGCCCCACCGTGGCCGGCCACCGGGGCGGCAGCGTGCCCGTCACCGTCTCCCCCGCCACCCACCGCCGGCTCGCCGAGCTGGCCCGGGCCGAGGGTGCCACCGTCTTCATGGCACTGCAGGCCTCGCTGGCCGCGCTGCTCTCCCGCCTCGGCGCGGGCACCGACATCCCGCTCGGCACCCCGGTGGCCGGTCGCGGCGAGGCCGCGCTGGAGGAGCTGGTCGGCTTCTTCGTCAACACCCTGGTGCTGCGCACCGACGTCTCCGGCGACCCGAGCTTCCGCGAACTGCTTTGCCGGGTCCGGGAGTCGGACCTCGCGGCCTTCGCCCACCAGGACGTCCCCTTCGAGCAGCTGGTGGACGCGCTCAACCCGACCCGCTCGCTGGCCCGGCACCCGCTGTTCCAGGTGATGCTCACCCTGCAGAACAACGCCGCCGCCGTCCTCGACCTGCCGGGCGTGCGAGCCCGGGTGGAGCCCACCGGCTCCCCCTCCGCCAAGTTCGACCTGGCCCTGAGTCTCACCGAACTGCCAACCAGCGGCTGGGAGTTCACCGACAGCGCGACCTTCACCGACGGAGCGGCGTCCACCGGGGACGGAGGGTTCGCCGGGATCGAGGGCAGCCTGGAGTACGCGGCCGACCTCTTCGACCGGGCGAGCGCCGAACTACTCGCCGAACGCTGGGTCCGGCTGCTGGACGCGCTGACCGCCGCCCCGGAGCAGCGGATCGGCGCGGCGGAGGTCCTCTCCGCCCGGGAGCGGGAGCGCGTCCTCACCACCTGGAACGACACCGCCGTCCCCGTGCCCGACGCGACCCTGCCGGAGCTGTTCGCCGCCCGGGCCGCCCGCACGCCCGAGGCGACCGCGGTGGTCTTCGAGGGCGCGGAGCTGAGCTACGCCGAACTCGACGCCCGGGCCGACCGGTTGGCCCACCTGCTGGCCGCCCACGGCGCCGGCCCGGAGCGGACCGTCGCCGTGGTGCTGGAGCGCTCGCTCGACCTGGTCGTCGCCCTGCTCGCGGTGGTGAAGTCCGGCGCCGCCTACCTGCCGGTGGACCCCGGCCTCCCCGCCGAGCGCATCGGCTTCCTGCTGGAGGACGGCGCGCCCGCGCTCGTCCTGGCGGCCGAGGCCACCCGGGCCGCGCTGCCGGGCGTACCCGCCGACACCGTCCTGCTGGACGCCCCGGAGACCCTGGACCGGCTCGCCGCGCTGCCCGCCACCGCCCTGCCGCACGCGCCGCACCCGCAGAACCCGGCGTACGTGATCTTCACCTCGGGCTCCACCGGCCGCCCCAAGGGCGTGGCCGTCCCGCACCGCGGCATCGTCAACCGCCTGGCCTGGATGCAGCACGCCTACCGGATCGGCCCGCAGGACCGGGTGCTGCAGAAGACCCCGTTCGGCTTCGACGTCTCCGTGTGGGAGTTCTTCTGGCCGCTGCTGGAGGGCGCCACCCTGGTGGTCGCCAAGCCGGGCGGGCACAAGGACCCGGCCCACCTGGCCGAGCTGATCCGCCGCGAGCGCGTCACCGTCACCCACTTCGTGCCCTCCATGCTCCACGCCTTCGTCCAGGAGCCCTCCGCCGCCGCCTGCACCGGCCTGCGCGCCGTGCTCTGCTCCGGCGAGGCCCTGCCCGCCGAGCTGCGCGACCGCTTCCTCGACCTGCTGCCGGACGTGCCGCTGCACAACCTCTACGGGCCGACCGAGGCCTCGGTGGACGTCACCGCCTGGGACTGCCGCACCCCGGCGGCCGGCGCCGGCGTGCCGATCGGGCGCCCGGTCTGGAACACCCGGGTCCACGTGCTGGACGGCGCGCTGCGGCCGGTGGCCCCCGGGGTGCCGGGAGAGCTCTACCTGGCCGGCGTGCAGCTGGCCCGCGGCTACCTGGGCCGCCCCGGCCTGACCGCCGAGCGCTTCACCGCCGACCCGTACGGACCGGCCGGCTCCCGGATGTACCGCACCGGCGACATCGCCAAGTGGACCGCCGGGGGCGCGCTGGTCTTCCTCGGCCGGGCCGACGACCAGGTGAAGATCCGCGGCTTCCGGATCGAACTCGGCGAGATCGAGGCCGCGTTGGCCGCCCACCCGGACGTCGCGCACGCCGCCGTCGTGGTCCGCGAGGACCAGCCGGGCGAGTCGAGGATCGTCGGCTACCTCGTCACCCGCGCCGGGGAGATCGAGCTCGCGGGCGTCCGCAAGCACCTCGCCGCCACCCTGCCCGAGCACATGCTCCCCGCCGCACTGGTCGTCCTCGACGCCCTGCCCGTCACCGCCAACGGCAAGCTCGACCGCCGGGCCCTGCCCGCCCCCGCCCTGAGCGCGGACCCGGCCGGACGCGCCCCGCGCACCGAGCGCGAGGCCCTGCTGGTGGCGCTGTTCGCGGAGCTGCTCGGCGTGGACGGCATCGGCATCGACGACGGCTTCTTCGACCTCGGCGGGCACTCCCTGCTGGCCACCCGCCTGGTCAGCCGGATCAGGACCGTCCTCGGGGTGGAACTGCCCGTCCGCGAGCTGTTCGAGGCACCGACCGTCGCCGCCCTGGCGGAGCGGCTGGACCGCGCCCGGGCGGCGCGCCGTCCGCTGCTGCGCGCCGAGCGGCCGCAGCTGGTGCCGGTCTCCTCCGCGCAGCGCCGGCTCTGGTTCCTCAACCGCCTGGAGGCGGGCGCCGCGTACCACATGCCGCTGGCCGTCCGCCTGACCGGACCGCTGGACCCCGCGGCCCTGGAGTCGGCGCTGGCCGACGTGGCCGGGCGCCACGAGACGCTGCGCACCGTCTTCGTCGAGGGACCGGACGGCTCGCCGTACCAGCGGGTGCCGGCGCGGGCCGCCGTACCGCTGGCCTTCCACCCGGCCACGGAGAAGGAGCTGCCGGGCGCCCTGCGCGCCGAGGCCGCCCGCGCCTTCGACCTGGCCGCCGAACCGCCGCTGCGCGCCGCGCTGTTCGCACTCGGCGCGGAGCAGCACGTGCTGCTGCTGACGCTGCACCACATCGCCGGTGACGGCTGGTCGCTGGCGCCGCTGGCCCGCGACGTCTCCGCCGCGTACGCCGCCCGGCTCGTCGGCACGGCCCCGGTGTGGCAGGAACTCCCCGTGCAGTACGCCGACTTCGCGCTCTGGCAGGAGGAGCTGCTCGGCCGCGAGGAGGACGCCGACAGCCTGCTCTCCCGGCAGCTGGACCACTGGCGGCAGGCCCTGGCCGGCCTGCCGGAGGAGCTGGCCCTGCCCACCGACCGGCCGCGCCCGCCGGTGGCGAGCCACCGGGGCGAGCCGAGCGCCGTGGAGATCCCGGCCGAGGTGCACGCCCGGCTGGTGGAGGTGGCCCGGGAGCACGGCGTCACCGTGTTCATGGTGCTGCAGGCCGCCCTGGCCGCGCTGCTCACCCGCCTCGGCGCGGGCGAGGACATCCCGCTGGGCACGCCCGTCGCCGGGCGCACCGACGAGGCCCTCGACGAACTGGTCGGCTTCTTCGTCAACACCCTCGTGCTGCGCACCGACACCAGCGGCGACCCGAGCTTCACCGAACTCCTCGGCCGCGTAAGGGAGGCCAACCTCGCCGCCCACCAGCACCAGGACGTCCCCTTCGAGCAGCTGGTCGACGCCCTCAACCCGACCCGCTCGCTGGCCCGCCACCCGCTGTTCCAGATCATGCTGGCACTGCAGAACAACACCCGGGCCGTCCTCGACCTGCCGGGCCTGGAGTGCGAGGTCCAGCCGGTCGCGGCCGACACCGCGATGTTCGACCTCTTCCTCAACCTCTCCGAGCACACCGGCCCCGACGGCCGCCCGCAGGGCATCCGGGGCGCCGTCGAGTACGCCACCGACCTCTACGACCGCGCCACCGCCGAGACGCTGACCACCCGCTGGGTCCGGCTGCTGACCGCGCTGGTCGAGGCGCCGCAGCGGCCGATCGGCGAGGCCGAGCTGCTGACCGCCGCCGAGCGCTCCCGCGTCCTCGCCGACTGGAACGCCACCGGGCGCACCGTCCCGGCCACCCCGCTGCCGGAGCTGTTCCGGCGGCAGGCCGCCCGCACCCCGCGGGCCGTCGCCCTCTCCTGCGAGGGCGCGGAGCTGAGCTACGCCGAGCTGGACGCCCGGGTCGAGCGGCTCGCCCGGCTGCTGGCCGCCCGGGGCGCCGGGCCGGAGCGGCGGGTCGCGCTCGCGCTGCCGCGCACCGCCGAGCTGGTGGTGGCGCTGCTCGCGGTGCTCAGGTCCGGTGCGGCGTACGTCCCGGTGGACCCGGAGTACCCGGCCGAGCGGATCGCCCATGTGCTGGAGGACTCCGCCCCGGTGCTGGTCCTCGCCACCGCCGGGACCGCCGACCGGCTGCCCGCCGGCCTCTCCTGCCCCGTCCTGCTGCTGGACCGCACGGACGAGGAGCCCGTCGAGGCCGAACTCCCCGTGCCGCTGCCCGCGCACCCGGCGTACGTCATCTACACCTCCGGCTCCACCGGCCGCCCCAAGGGCGTGGTGCTCTCGCACGCCAACCTGGCGAACTTCCTCGCCGACATGGCCGAGCGCTTCCCGCTCACCGGGCGGGACCGCTGGGCGGCCGTCACCACGGTCTCCTTCGACATCGCCGCGCTGGAGCTGTACCTGCCGCTGATCTCCGGCGCCCGGGTGGAGCTCGTCCCGCGCGCCACCGTGCTCGACCCGGGCGCGCTGGCCGCCCTGCTCACCCGCTCGGGCGCCACCGTGCTGCAGGCCACCCCGTCGCTGTGGCGGGCACTGGCCGAGCGGGCGGGCGAACTGCCGCCGCTGCGGGTGCTGGTGGGCGGCGAGGCGCTGCCCGCGCCGCTGGCCGCCGAGCTGTGCCGGATCGGCGAGACCGTCAACCTGTACGGCCCGACCGAGACCACCGTCTGGTCCACCACCGCGCCCGTCACCCCGGGCACGGACCCGACCATCGGCCGGCCGATCGCCAACACCCGGGCGTACGTCCTGGACGACCGGCTGCGGCCCGTCCCGCCGGGCGTCGCCGGGGAACTCTGCCTGGCCGGTGACGGCCTGGCCCGCGGCTACCACGACCGGCCGGCCCTGACCGCCGAGCGCTTCACCGCCGACCCGTACGGCCCGGCCGGCTCGCGGATGTACCGCACCGGCGACCGGGCCCGCTGGAACGAGCGCGGCGAGCTGGTCTTCCTCGGCCGCGCCGACGCCCAGGTGAAGATCCGCGGCCACCGGATCGAGCCCGGCGAGGTCGAGGCCGCGCTGCTGGCCCACCCCGCCGTCGGCCAGGCCGCCGTGGTGGCCCGCGAGGACCTGCCCGGAGACGTCCGGCTGGTCGGCTACGTGGTGCCCGCCGCCGGTGCGGCCGACCGCGACCGGGGCCGGGAGGCCGAGCAGGTCGGCGGCTGGCAGCAGGTCTTCGACGCCGAGTACCGGCAGAGCGCCGGGCAGGCGCTGGGCGCCGACTTCGCGCTCTGGAAGAGCGGCTACGACGGCCTGCCGATCCCGGCCGAGCAGATGGCCGAGTGGCGGGACACCACCGTCGCCCGCGTCCTCGGGCTGCGGCCGCGCCGGGTGCTGGAGATCGGCGTCGGCAGCGGACTGCTGCTGGCACAGCTCGCGCCGCACTGCGAGGCGTACTGGGGCACCGACGTGTCCGGCGGCGTGATCGGCTCGCTGCGCGCCAAGGTGGCGGCCGAGCCGTCCCTGGCCGGGAAGGTCGAGCTCACGGCGCAGCCGGCGCACGTCCTGGACGGCCTGCCGACCGGGTGCTTCGACACCGTCGTGATCAACTCCGTCGCCCAGTACTTCCCCGGCGCCGACTACCTGGTGGACGTCCTGCGGCAGGCGCTGGAGCTGGTGGTGCCCGGCGGCACGGTGTTCCTGGGCGACCTGCGGGACCTGCGGCTGCAGCGCTGCTTCCAGACCGCGGTCCGGCTGGGCCGGGCGGCGGACGACACCGACCCGGCGCAGCTGCGCCGGGAGGTGGAGCAGGCGGTGGCCGGCGAGGAGGAACTGCTGGTCGACCCGGCGCTGTTCGCCATCCTGGCCGGCCGGCTGCCCGAGCTGGCCGGCGTCGAGGTGCTGCTGCGGCGCGGACGCCACCACAACGAGCTGAGCCGCTACCGCTACGACGCGGTGCTGCGCCGGCGGCCGGCCGGGGGCGGCTCCCCCGCCCCGACCCTGCGCCACCGCTGGGCGGGCGAACTCGACGGGATCGCCGCGCTGTTGGACGGGCAGCGGCCCGAGCGGCTGCGGGTGACCGGCGTCCCCAACGGGCGGATCGCGGCGGAGCTGGCGGCGCTGCGCGTCCTGGACGGCGGCGGATCCGTCGCCGCCGCGAAGGCCGCGGCCGCCACCGGGTCCGCGCCGGATCCGGAGGAGTTCCACGCGCTCGGCGAGCGGCTCGGCTACCGGACCGCCGTCACCTGGGCGCCCGGGGACCCGGGCGCCGTGGAGGTCGTGTTCTCCGCCCCGGGCGTCACCCCGGAGGCCCCCGAGGCCTGGGCGGCCCCCGAGGCTCCCGCGACCTCCGCGGCCCCCGAGGCCGCCGCGGCCTGGGCGGCCGCCCCCGCCGCCGTCTTCACCAACGTCCCGGCGGGCGCCCGTGACCTCGCGGCGCTGGTCCGCGAGCTGCGCGACCACCTCGCCGGGCAGCTGCCCGCCCACCTCGTCCCGAGCGTCCTGATGACCGTCGACGCGATGCCGCTGACGCCCAACGGCAAGCTGGACCGCAAGGCGCTGCCCGCCCCGGACGCCACCGCCGCCGCCACCGGCCGGGCGCCCCGGAACGAACGCGAGGAGCTGCTCTGCGCGGTCTTCGCCGAGGTGCTCGGGCTGGCCTCGGTCGGCATCGACGACGGCTTCTTCGAGCTCGGTGGGCACTCCCTGCTGGCCACCCGCCTGGTCAGCCGGGTCCGCGCCGTCCTGGGCGCCGAACTCGCCATCCGCGACCTCTTCGAGGCACCCACCGTCGCCGCCCTCGCCACCCGCCTCGACCACGCCGGCACCGCCCGCCCCGCCCTCCTCGCGGGCGAGCGCCCGGCCGCGCTGCCCGTCTCCTACGCCCAGCGCCGGCTCTGGTTCCTCGACCGGCTGGACACCGCCGGGACGGCCTACCACCTGCCGCTGGCCGTCCGGCTGCGCGGTCGCCTGGACGCACGGGCCCTGGAGGCCGCGCTGGGCGACGTGGTGGCCCGGCACGAGGCGCTGCGCACCGTCTTCGCCGAGGGCCCGGACGGGGAGCCGCTGCAGCGCGTCCTCACCGAGGCCGCCGTCCCGCTGACCGTCCACCCGGCGACGGAGGAGGAACTGCCCGCCGCGCTCGCCGCCGAGGCCGCCCACCCCTTCGACCTGGCCGCCGAACTCCCGCTGCGGGCCGCTCTGTTCACCGTCGGCACGGAGGAGCACGTACTGCTGCTGACCGTGCACCACATCGCCGCCGACGGCTGGTCGATGGCCCCGCTGGCCCGGGACGTCTCCACCGCGTACGCGGCCCGGCTCGACGGCTCGGCCCCGGCGTGGACGCAACTCCCCGCCCAGTACGCCGACTACGCGCTGTGGCAGCGCGCCCTGCTGGACGGCGGCACCGCCGAACGGCAGCTGGACCACTGGCGGCAGGCCCTGGCCGGCCTGCCGGAGGAGCTGGCCCTGCCCACCGACCGGCCGCGCCCGGCGGCGGCGAGCCACCGCGGCGGCGCCGTCCGGCTCACCGTGCCCGCCGAACTGCACCGCGCCCTGGCCGAGTTGTCCCGGAGCCACGGTGTCACCCTGTTCATGACCCTACAGGCCGCGCTGGCCGCACTGCTCACCCGCCACGGCGCGGGCGAGGACATCCCCGTCGGCACGCCCGTCGCCGGGCGCACGGACCAGGCGCTGGACGAGCTGGTCGGCTTCTTCGTCAACACCCTCGTGCTGCGCACCGACACCGGCGGCGACCCGAGCTTCACCGAACTCCTCGGCCGGGTCCGGGAGAACAACCTCGCGGCCTTCGCCCACCAGGACCTGCCCTTCGAGCAGCTGGTCGACGCCCTCAACCCGACCCGCTCGCTGGCCCGCCACCCGCTGTTCCAGATCATGCTGACCCTGCAGAACAACGCCGAGGCGGTGCTGGAACTGCCGGGCGTGCGGGGCACGGTGGAGCCGATGCCCGCGCCGGACAGCAAGTTCAACCTGTCCCTGCGGCTCGCCGAACTGCCCGGCGGCCAGGGCCTGGAGGGCGCGCTGGAGTTCGCCGCCGACCTCTTCGACCGGGAGACCGTCGAGCGGCTGGCCGAGCGCTGGCTGCGGCTGCTGGCCGCCGTCGCCGCCGAGCCCGCGCGGCGGATCGGCGAGGTCGAGCTGCTGGACGCCGCCGAGCGCCGCCGCATCCTCACCGAGTGGAGCACCGGCGCCCCGGCCTCCGCCCCCGGCGGCACCCTGGCCGAACTGTTCGAGCGGCAGGCCGCCCGCACCCCGGAGGCGACCGCCCTGCTCGCCGCCGGCCGGGAGCTGAGCTACGCCGAGCTGAACGCCCGCGCCAACCGCCTGGCCCGGCTGCTGATCGCGCACGGCGTCGGCCCGGAGCGGATCGTCGCCCTCGCCCTGCCGCGCACCCCCGACCTGGTGGTGGCGCTGCTCGCGGTGGCCAAGGCCGGCGGCGCCTACCAGCCGGTGGACCCGTCCTACCCGGCCGAGCGGATCGCCTACCTGCTGGCCGACGCCGCACCGGTGCTGCTGCTCACCGACCGGGCCACCGCCTGCGTCGTCCCGGCCGGGGCCACCGTGCCGCGGCTGCTGCTGGACTCCGCGTCCACCGTCGACCGGCTCGCCGCGCTGCCCGACACCGACCCGGCCGACGCGGAGCGCACCGAGCCGCTGCGCCCCGGCCACCCGGTGTACGTCATCCACACCTCGGGCTCCACCGGCCGCCCCAAGGGCGTCGTGGTCGAGCACCGCTCACTGGTCAACTACCTGCGCTGGAGCGGCCCGTCCTACGCCGCCGCGCGGGGCACCGCCCTGGTGCACTCACCGGTCTCCTTCGACCTGACGGTGGTCGGCCTCTACACCCCGCTCACCACCGGCGGCACCGTGCACCTCGCGGCGCTGGAGGAGGACGAGGCCACCCTGCGCGCCGTCACCGCGCACCCCACCACCTTCATGAAGTGCACCCCCAGCCACCTGCCGATGCTGGAGGACCTCCCGGCCGGGTACTCGCCGACCGGGCAGCTGCTGCTCGGCGGCGAGGCGCTCACCGCCGAGGCGCTGGCCGCCTGGCGTCGGCTCCACCCGCGGGCCGAGGTGGTGCAGCACTACGGGCCCACCGAGGCGACCGTCCACTGCACCGAGAAGCGGATCGCACCCGGCCGGGAGCTCCCGCCCGGCCCGGTGCCGCTGGGCCGCCCGATCGCCGGCGCCCGGCTGTACGTGCTGGACGACCGGCTGCGGCCCGTCCCGGCCGGTGTGCCCGGCGAGCTGTACATCGCCGGGGCCGGGCTGGCCCGCGGCTACCTGGAGCGGCGCTCGCTGACCGCCGAGCGCTTCACCGCCGACCCGTACGGCCCGGCCGGCGCCCGGATGTACCGCACCGGCGACGTGGTCCGCTGGACGGCCGAAGGCGAGCTGGTCTTCCTCGGCCGGGCCGACGACCAGGTGAAGATCCGCGGCTTCCGGATCGAACTCGGCGAGGTGGAGGCCGCGTTGGGCCGCCTGCCGCAGGTGCGCCGGGCCGCGGTGGTGGTCCGCGAGGACCGCCCGGGCGACAAGCGCCTGGTCGGCTACGTGGTGCCGGCCGAGGGCCCGCGGCCCGAGCCGGCGGCGCTGCGCCGGGACCTCGCCGCCGGACTGCCGGAGTACCTGGTGCCGGCCGCGATCGTGGTACTGGACGCCCTGCCGACCACCGGCAACGGCAAGCTCGACCGGCGCGCCCTGCCCGCTCCCGACTGGTCGGCCGGCGCCACCGCCGGCCGGGCGCCGCGCACCCCGCGCGAGGAGGTGCTCTGCGCGCTGTTCGCCGAGGTGCTCGGGGTGTCCGAGGTGTCCGCGGAGGACGACTTCTTCGCCCTCGGCGGGCACTCCCTGCTGGCCACCCGCCTGGTCAGCAGGGTCCGGGCCGTGCTGGGCGCCGAACTCGCCATCCGCGACCTCTTCGAGGCACCCACCGTCGCCGCCCTCGCCACCCGCCTCGACCACGCCGGCACCGCCCGCCCCGCCCTCCTCGCGGGCGAGCGCCCGGCCGACCTCCCCGCCTCGTACGCCCAGCGCCGGCTCTGGCTGCTGGACCGGCTGGGGAACGGCGGAGCCGCCTACCACCTGCCGATGGCCGTCCGGCTCTCTGGGCCGCTGGACGTCGCCGCCCTGGCAGCCGCCGTCGGCGACCTGGCCGACCGGCACGAGGCGCTGCGCACGGTGTTCACCGAGGGCCCGGACGGGCTCCCGTACCAGCGGATGCTCGCCGAGGCCGCCGTCCCGCTGACCGTCCACCGGGTGCGGGAGGAGGAGCTGCCCGCCGCGCTCGCCGCCGAGGCCGCCCGCCCCTTCGACCTGGCCGCCGAACCGCCGCTGCGCGCCGCCCTGTTCGCCCTCGGCGAGGGCGACCACGCGGTGCTGCTCACCCTGCACCACATCGCGGGCGACGGCTGGTCGATGGCCCCGCTCGCCCGGGACCTCTCCACCGCCTACGCGGCCCGCGCCGAGGGCACGGAACCCGCCTGGGCGCCACTGCCGGTGCAGTACGCCGACTACGCGCTCTGGCAGCACGGGCTGCTCGAAGGCGACCTGACGGGACATCAGATCACCTACTGGCGCGAGGCACTGGCCGAACTGCCGGAGGAGCTGGCGCTGCCCGCGGACCGGCCGCGCCCGCTGGAGGCGAGCCACCGCGGCGCCACCGTCGCCTTCACCGTCCCGGCCGAGGTCCACCGCGGCCTGGCCGAACTGTCCCGCGCCCACGGGGTCACCCTCTTCATGGCCCTGCAGGCCGCTCTCGCCACCCTGCTCTCCCGCCTCGGCGCGGGCGAGGACATCCCGCTCGGCACCCCCGTCGCCGGGCGCACGGACCAGGCGCTGGACGAGCTGGTCGGCTTCTTCGTCAACACCCTGGTGCTGCGCACCGACCTCTCCGGGGACCCGAGCTTCGCCGAGCTCCTCGGCCGGGTCCGGGAGTCCGATCTCGCGGCCTTCGCCCACCAGGACGTCCCCTTCGAGCAGCTGGTGGACGCGCTCAACCCGACCCGCTCACTGGCCCGCCACCCGCTGTTCCAGGTGATGCTGGCACTGCGCAACAACGCCGAGGCGGAGCTCGCCCTGCCGGGCCTGACCGCCACCACCCTGGCCCCCCAGGGCGGTTCGGCCAAGTTCGACCTCTCGCTCTTCCTCACCGAGGAGTTCACCGACGAGTTCACCGAGGAGTTCACCGAGCGCCCGGGCGAGGGCCGCACCCCGGCCGGGCTGCGCGGCGAACTGGAGTACGCCACCGACCTGTTCGACCACGCGAGCGCCGAGCTGCTGGCCGAGCGCCTGGTCCGGGTGCTCGCCGCCGTCGCGGCCGACCCGGCGCAGCGGATCGGCGCGGTGGAGGTCCTCGCCGAGGAGGAGCGCGAGCGCATCCTCACCGGCTGGAACGACACCGCCGGCGAACTGCCCGACACCACCCTCCCGGCGCTGTTCGAGGCCCAGGCCGCGCGCACCCCGGAGGCGACCGCGCTGGTCGTGGAGGGCGTCGAGCTGAGCTACGCCGAGCTCAACGCCCGGGCCAACCGCCTCGCCCACCTGCTGGTCGAGCAGGGCGCCGGTCCGGAGCGGACGGTGGCCCTGGTGCTGGAGCGCTCGACCGACATGGTCGTCTCACTGCTGGCCGTGCTGAAGTCCGGCGCGGCCTACCTACCCATCGACCCGGAGTACCCCGCCGACCGGATCGGCTACGTCCTGGCCGACGGCGCCCCCGCCCTCGTCCTCACCACCACCGCGACCGCCGCCGTGCTGCCGGGCGGTGTCGAGGTGCCGATCGTGGCCCTCGACCGGGCCGCGCTCGACGAGTACCCGGCCACCGACCAGGCGACCCGGGCCCGCCCCGACCACCCGGCGTACGTCATCTACACCTCGGGCTCCACCGGCCGCCCCAAGGGCGTCGCCGTCCCGCACCGCGGGGTGGTCAACCGGCTCGCCTGGATGCAGGCCGACCACGTGCTGCGCCCGGCGGACCGGGTGCTGCAGAAGACCCCGTTCGGCTTCGACGTCTCCGTCTGGGAGTTCTTCTGGCCGCTGCTGACCGGCGGCACCCTGGTGCTCGCCAAGCCCGGCGGGCACAAGGACCCGGCCTACCTGGCCGAGCTGATCCGCCGCGAGCGGATCACCGTCACCCACTTCGTGCCCTCGATGCTCCAGGCCTTCGTCCAGGAGCCCACCGCCGCCGCCTGCACCGGCCTGCGCGGGGTGTTCTGCTCCGGCGAGGCCCTGCCGGCCGAGCTGCGGGACCGCTTCTTCGGCGTCCTGCCGGGCGTGCCGCTGCACAACCTGTACGGGCCGACCGAGGCGTCCGTGGAGGTCACCGCCTGGCACTGCGAGCCGGGCGCGGACGGGGCGGCGGTACCGATCGGCCGCCCGGTGGCCAACACCCGGGTGTACGTGCTGGACGGCGCGCTGCGGCCGGTGGCCCCCGGGGTGCCCGGGGAGCTCTACCTGGCCGGTGTGCAGCTGGCCCGCGGCTACCTGAACCGTCCCGGCCTGACCGCCGAGCGCTTCACCGCCGACCCGTACGGACCGGCCGGCGCCCGGATGTACCGCACCGGCGACGTGGTCCGCTGGACGGCCGAGGGCGCGCTGGTGTTCGTCGGCCGGGCCGACGACCAGGTGAAGATCCGCGGCTTCCGGATCGAACTCGGGGAGATCGAGGCCGCGTTGGCCGCGCACCCGGACGTCGTGCACGCCGCCGTCGTGGTCCGCGAGGACCGCCCCGGGGACAAGAGGATCGTCGGCTACGCCGTCACCCGGACCGGGGAGCTGGACCAGGCGGACGTCCGTACGCGGCTCGGCGCCACGCTGCCCGACTACATGGTCCCGAGCGCCCTGGTGGTGCTGGCGGCGCTGCCGCTCACCGCGAGCGGCAAGCTGGACCGCCGGGCGCTGCCCGCGCCCGACTACTCGGCGGCGGTCACCGAGCGCGCCGCCGCCGGCGGACGCGAGGAGCTGCTGGCCGAGCTGTTCGCGGAGCTGCTCGGCCTGGAGCGGGTCGGCGTCGACGACGGCTTCTTCGAGCTGGGCGGCGACTCCATCACCTCCATCCAGCTGGTCGCCCGGGCGCGCGCCGCCGGTCTGGTGTTCACCGCCCGGGACGTGTTCACCCGGCAGACCGTCGCCGAACTAGCGCTGATCGCCGAGGAGGCCGGACAGGCCGTCACCGAGGACGACGGCACCGGCGACCTCCCCGCCACCCCGATCATGCACTGGCTGCGCGAACGCGGCGGCCCGGTCGACGGCTTCCACCAGGCGATGCTGCTCCAGGTGCCCGCCGACCTGGGCCCGGAGCGCCTCACCGGCGCGCTGCGCGCCCTGCTGGACCACCACGACGCGCTGCGCGCCCGGCTGGTGGTCGCCGAGGACGGCGGCTGGAGCCTGCACGTCCCGCCGCGCGGCAGCGCCGAACCCCGGATCGCCCGGGTCGACGCCACCGGCCTGGACGCCAGCGCGCTGCGCGCCCGCTTCGAGGAGCAGGCCAGGGCCGCCCAGGCCCGGCTCGACCCGGCGGCCGGCGAGATGGTGCAGCTGGTCTGGTTCGACGCCGGACCCGACACCCCCGGCCGACTGCTGGTGATGATCCACCACCTGGTCGTGGACGGCGTCTCCTGGCGCATCCTGCTGCCCGACCTCGCCGCCGCCTGGCACGGCGAGGCCCTCCAGCCCACCGGCACCTCCTTCCGCCACTGGGCCCACCTCCTCCAGCGGGAGGCCGGGGAGCGTGCCGCCGAACTGCCGTACTGGCGTGACACCCTGGCCGGCCCGGACGCCCTGCTCGGCGGCCGCCCGCTCGACCCGCGGCGGGACACCCGGGCCACCGTCGGCCACCTGGAGCTGGCCCTGCCGCCCGAGCTGACCGAGCCGCTGCTGACCACCGTCCCCGCGCTGTTCCACGCCGAGGTCAACGACGTACTGCTGACCGCCCTCGCCCTGGCCGTCCAGCGGCAGCGCGCGGAGTCCGGCGGGGTGCTGGTCGAGCTGGAGGCGCACGGCCGCGAGGAGTTCACCGACGGCGTGGACCTCTCCCGGACGGCCGGCTGGTTCACCGTCGCCCACCCCGTCCGGCTGGACCCGGGCGCCCTGGACTGGGCCGAGGTCACCGAGGCCGGGCCCGCCCTCGGCCGCGCGCTGAAGGCCGTGAAGGACCAGCTGCGCACCATCCGGGACCACGGCCTCGGCTACGGGCTGCTGCGCCATCTCAACCCGGAGACCGCCCCCGTACTGGCCGAACTCCCGGCCCCGCAGCTCGGGTTCAACTACCTCGGCCGCTTCGCCACCGCCACCGCCACCGGCGGCGGCGAGGACTGGGGCCCCGCGCCCGAGCTCGGCGCGATGTTCGGTGGCGCCGACGACGCGGCCCCGCTGGCACACACCGCCACCGTCAACGCGCGGACCGAGGACCGCGCCGACGGCCCCCACTTCGTCGCCGCCTGGTCCTGGGCCACCGGGGTGCTCTCCGAACCGGAGGTGCGCCGGATCGGCGAGTCGTGGTTCGAGGCGCTGACCGCCCTGGTGCGGCACGCCGGCAACGACGGCGTCGGAGGTCTGAGCACCTCCGACGTCTCCCTGGTCGAACTGAGCCAGGACGAGATCGACCTGTTCGAAGACGAGTTCGCGGATTGGGACCTGTAAGCACCATGGTTAACGCACGTATCCAGGACATCCTCCCGCTCTCGCGGCTCCAGGAAGGGCTGTTCTTCCACAGCCGGTTCGAGGAGGAGGGCGTCGACGTCTACTCCTCCCAGCTCACCCTGCAGTTGGACGGCCCGCTGGACGCGGCCGCGCTGCAGGCCGCCGGGCTCGCCCTGCTGGAGCGCCACCCGAACCTCAAGGCGGCCTTCCGCCAGGCGGATTCGGGCAAGGCGGTGCAGGTGATCCCGCGCCGGATCAAGCTGCCCTGGCAGGAGGTCGACCTCACCCACCTGCCCGCCGGCGAGCAGGCCGCCGAGGCCGAGCGGCTGCGCGCCGAGGACCGCGAGCGCCGCTTCGACCTGGCCAAGCCGCCCGCGCTGCGCTTCCTGCTGCTGAAGCTGGCCGCCGAACGGCACGTGCTGATCCTCAACCACCACCACATCCTGTGGGACGGCTGGTCCAACGCCCTGCTGATGGGCGAGCTGTTCGCGCTCTACCAGAGCGGCGGGGACGCCACCGGACTGCCGCGGGTCGCCCCGTACAAGAGCTACCTGTCCTGGGCGGCCGCCCAGGACCGCGGCGCCGCCGAGACGGCCTGGCGCTCGGCGCTCGCCGGGCTGGAGGAGCCGAGCCTGGTGGCGCCCGCCCAGGACCGGGACGAGCGCGCCGCCGTGCTGCCCGGGCGTGTGAAGCGCGACCTCGCCGAGGCGACCACCGCCGAACTGGGCGCGCTGGCCCGCCGCCTGGGCGTGACCGTCAACACCGTGGTGCAGGCCGCCTGGGGCCTGCTGGTCTCCCGGCTGACCGGCCGCGCGGACGTGGTGTTCGGCGCGACCGTCTCCGGCCGCCCGCCGGAGCTGCCCGGCGTGGAGCGGATGGTCGGCCTGTTCATCAACACCCTGCCGGTGCGGGTGTCCACCGCCGCGGCCGAGCCGGTCGCCGCGCTGATCACCCGGCTGCAGGCCGAGCAGTCGGCGCTGCTGGCGCACCAGCACGTCGGCCTGTCCGAGGTGCAGCGCTGGGGCGGGCTGGGCGAACTCTTCGACACCAACGTGGTGTTCGAGAACTACCCGCTGGACGCCCAGTCGCTGTCCACGGCCTCCTCGGCGGTGCGGGTGACCGCCGCGGACAGCCGGGAGGCCACCCACTACGCGCTCAACCTCGCGGTCGTCCCCGGCGCCCGGCTCAGCCTGCGGCTGGACCACCGGCCGGACCTCTTCGACGAGCCGGCCGCCCGCCGGCTGCTCGCCCGACTCGCGGACCTGCTCGGCGACTTCGCCGCGGACCCGGAGCAGCCGGTGGGCCGGCTGCGGCTGCTGGACGCCGAGGAGGAGCATCGCCTGGTCGTCGCCTGCAACGAGACCTCCGCCGAACTGCCCGGCCGCACCCTGGCCGAGCTGTTCCAGGCCCGGGTGGCCGAGACGCCCGACGCCGTCGCCCTGCTCTTCGACGGCGGCGAGCTCAGCTACCGCGAGCTGGACGCCCGGGCCAACCGCCTGGCCCGCCACCTGGTCGAGCGGGGCGTGCGCCCGGAGACCGGCGTCGCGCTGCTGCTGCGCCGCTCCCCCGACCTGGTGGTGGCGATCCTCGCCGTGGTCAAGGCCGGCGGCTTCTACGTGCCGCTGGACTCCCGCTACCCGCTCGCCCACCGCCGGCACATCCTCGCCGAGACCGCCGCCCGGGTGCTGCTGACCGACCGCGCCCTCGCCGAGGAGGCCCGCGGCCTGGACGAGAGCGGCGCGCTGCCCGTCGTGGTGGTCGAGGAGGTGCCCGCCGAGGGCGACGCGAGCGCCCCGGACGTCCCGGCCGCCGGGGACCGGCTCGCCTACGTGATGTACACCTCCGGCTCCACCGGCCGCCCCAAGGGCGTGGCCGCCACCCACGAGGGCGTGGTCGCCCTCGCCACCGACCGCCGCTTCCTCGGCGGCGCCTACGAGCGCGTGCTGCTACACGCCCCGTACTCCTTCGACGCCTCCACCGCCGAGCTGTGGGTGCCGCTGCTGGCCGGCGGCCGGCTGGTCGTCGCCCCGGACGGCCTGCTGTCCGCGCAGGACCTGGAGCGCCTGCTCGGCGAGTACGGCGTCACCGGGGTGTTCGTCACCGCCGGCCTGTTCGGGCTGGTCGCCGAGGAGCGACCGGAGTGCTTCCGGGGCGTGCGCGAGATCCTCACCGGCGGCGACGTGGTCTCCCCGACCGCCGTCGCCCGGGTCCGCGCGGTGAGCCCGGAGACCTCGGTGGTGATCGGCTACGGCCCGACCGAGGTCACCATGCTCGGCACCACCCACCTGGTGGACGGCACCGAGCCCGGCGCCATGCCGATCGGCCGCCCGCTCGACAACACCCAGGCGTACGTGCTGGACGCGGCGCTGCGGCCGGTCCCGGCCGGCGTCACCGGGGAGCTGTACCTCGCGGGCATCGGTACCGCCCGGGGCTACCTGAACCGGCCCGCGCTGAGCGCCGAGCGCTTCGTCGCCGACCCGTACGGCCCGCCCGGCTCCCGGATGTACCGCACCGGAGACCTGGTGCGCCGGGAGCCGTTGGGGTCCCCCCAGCCGGAGGCCGGGGGAGGCGTGCTGGCCTTCGTCGGCCGGGCCGACGAGCAGGTGAAGATCCGCGGCTTCCGGATCGAACTGGGCGGCGTCGAGGCCGTCCTGGCCGCCCACCCGGCGGTGGCCCGGGCCGTGGTGGTGGTCCGCGAGGACCGCCCCGGGGACAAGCGCCTGGTCGGCTACGCGGTGCCCGCGCCGGGAGCCGCCGTGGACGCGGCCGAGCTGCGCGCGCACCTCGGCGAGGCGCTGCCCGAGTACATGGTGCCGAGCGCGGTCGTGCTGCTGGAGACCCTCCCGCTGACCCCCAACGACAAGGTCGACCGCCGCGCCCTGCCCGCCCCCGACTTCGGCCCCGCCGCCCCCGGCCGCGGCGCCCGCACCGCCCGCGAGGAACTGCTCGCCGGTCTGTTCGGCCAGGTGCTCGGGCGCGCCGAGGTCGGCATCGACGACGGCTTCTTCGAGCTGGGCGGCGACTCCATCACCTCCATCCAGCTGGTCGCCCGCGCCCGCAAGGCCGGGCTGGTGTTCAGCGCCCGGGACGTCTTCACCCGGCAGACGGTCGCCGAGCTGGCCCAGGTGGCGCGCGGCGCCGAGGAGGCGGTGGCCGCCGACGGCGAGGCCGCGCTGGGCGAGGCGCCCGCGCTGCCGATCCTGCACGCCCTGCGCGAACGCGGCGGCGAGGTGGACGGCTTCCACCAGGCGGTGCTGCTCCAGGTGCCCGCCGACCTCGGCCCGGAGCGGCTGACCGCCGCCGTCCAGAGCGTGCTCGACCACCACGACGCCCTGCGCGCCCGGCTGGTCACCGCCGCCGACGGCACCTGGGCGCTGCACGTGCCGCCGAGCGGCGAGGTGCGGGCCGCGGGCTGCGTCACCCGGGTCGAGGTGACCGGCGCCGGGCCCGAGGAGCTGCGGGCCGCCGTCACGGCCCAGGCCCGGGCCGCCCGGGCCCGGCTGGCCCCGCGCGCCGGGGTGATGCTGCAGGTGGTCTGGTTCGACGCCGGCCCCGACACCCCCGGCCGCCTGCTGGTGACGGCCAACCACCTGGTGGTGGACGGCGTCTCCTGGCGCGTCCTGCTGCCCGACCTGGCCACCGCCTGGCAGGGCGGCGAGCTGCAGCCCGTCGCCACCTCGCTGCGCGGCTGGGCCCGGCTGCTGACCGCCGAGGCCGACCGCCGCACCTCCGAACTCCCCTACTGGCAGGGCGTACCGGCCGCGGAGGAGCCGCTGTTCGCCCAGCCGGCGCCGGGTGCCGCCACCGCCGGCCGGGTGGAGCTGACCCTGCCCGCCGAGCTCACCGCGCCGCTGCTGACCACCCTGCCGGCGCTGTTCCACGCCGAGGTCAACGACGTACTGCTGACCGGCCTCGCGCTGGCCGTCAACCGGGTGCGCGAGCGCACCGGCGGGGTGCTGATCGAGCTGGAGGGCCACGGCCGCGAGGAGTTCGCCGAGGGCGTCGACCTCTCCCGCACCGTCGGCTGGTTCACCACCGCCTTCCCGGTCCGGCTGGAGCCGGGCACCACCGAGCCGGGCGCCGCGCTGAAGGCCGTCAAGGAACAGCTGCGCGCCCTGCCGGACCACGGCCTCGGCTACGGGCTGCTGCGCCACCTGAACCCCGCCACCACCCCGGTCCTGGCCGAACTCCCCAAGCCGCAGCTGGGGTTCAACTACCTCGGCCGGATCTCCGCCGGCCACCCCGCCGGCGCCGACTGGTCCCCGGCCCCCGAACTCGCCGCCGAGGGCGTCGAGCCGGGCGCCGCCGCCCACGCCGTCACCGTCAACGCCTGGACGCAGGACTGCGAGAGCGGCCCGCGGCTGACCGCCGCCTGGACCTGGGCCGAGGGCGCGCTCACCGAGACCGAGGCCCGCGCGCTGGGCCGGGCCTGGTTCGACGCGCTGGCGGCGCTCACGGAGCACGCCCGGCAGCCGGGGGCGGGCGGGCTGACGCCCTCGGACGTCCCGCTGGCCGGCGTCACCCAGGCCGACCTCGACCACCTGGCCGGCGTCACCCAGGCCGGCCTCGACCACCTGGCCGCCGGGCACCCCGCCACCGGGCGGGCGGCCGTCGAGCCGCTCGCCGACGTCCTGCCGCTGGCCCCGCTCCAGGAGGGCCTCTACTTCCACGCCCGCTACGACACCGAGGGCCCGGACGTCTACACCACCCAGCTGGCCCTCGGCCTGGACGGCCCGCTGGACGCCGCCCGGCTGCGCGCGGCGACCGCCGCCCTGCTGGAGCGCCACCCGCAACTGCGCGCCGCCGTACGGACCCTGCCGGACGGCCGGGCGGTGCAGGTGATCCCGCGCGAGGTCGAGCTGCCCTGGCGGGAGGTGGACCTCACCCGCCTCGACGAGCCGGCCCGGGAGGCCGCGCTCCAGGAGCTGCGCACCGAGGAACGCGGCCGCCGCTTCGACCTCGCCACGGCGCCGCTGCTGCGCGTCGTCCTGGTCCGGCTGGCCGAGGAGCAGCACGCCCTGATACTGACGAACCATCACATTCTGTGGGACGGCTGGTCGGTGGGCGTCCTCGTCGAGGAGCTGTTCACCCTCTACCGGGCGGACGGCGACGCCGATCTGCCCCGGGTCGCGCCGCTGCGCGACTACCTCGCCTGGGCCGCCGCCCAGGACGCGGACACCGCCCGCGCCGCCTGGCGCACCGCGCTCGCCGGGGTCGAGGAGGCGACCCTGGTGGCGGGCGGCGACCACGGCCCGGCCGTGCTGCCCGAGCGGCTGCGGACCCTGCTGCCCGCCGAGCTCACCGAGCGCCTGACCGCCGCCGCCCGCCGCCGGGGCGTCACCGTCAACACCGTGCTGCAGGCCGCCTGGGGCCTGGTGCTGGCCCACCACACCGGCCGCGAGGACGTGGTCTTCGGCGCGGTGGTCTCCGGCCGCCCGGCCGAACTGCCCGGCGTGGAGCGGATGGTCGGCCTGCTGATCAACACCCTGCCGGTCCGGCTGCGCACCACCCCGGCCGAGCCGCTGGGGCGGCTGATCGACCGGCTCCAGCAGGAGCAGTCCGTCCTGCTGGCGCACCAGCACGTCGGCCTGGCCGAGATCAGCGGCTGGACCGGCATCGGTGAACTCTTCGACACCGCCCTGGCCTTCGAGAACTACCCGGTGGACGCACAGGCGCTGGCCGCCCCCGCCGACGGGCTGCGGATCTCCTCGGCCGGCATCCAGGACGCCACCCACTACCCGCTCACCCTGGTGGTGATCCCCGGCCCGCACCTGGACCTCCGGCTCGCCTACCGGCCCGACCTCTTCGACCGGGCCGGCGCCGAACAGCTGTCGGCCCGGATCGAGCGGGTGCTGTCGGCCTTCGTCACCGACGCCGAACTGCCCACCGGGCGCCTGGAGTTGCTCACCACCGCCGAGCGCGCCGCCGTCCTGCCGGCGACCCGCCCGCAGGCCGCGCCGGACCCGGCCACCCTGCCGCGGCTCTTCGAGGCCCGGGCCGCCCGCACCCCGTCCGCCGTCGCCGTCACCTGCGAGGGCCGCGAGCTGACCTACCGGGAGCTGAACGCCGCCGCCAACCGGCTCGCCCGCCGCCTGGTCGCGCTCGGCGCCGGGCCCGAGCGGACCGTGGCACTGGCCCTGCCGCGCTCCGCCGACCTGGTGGTCGCGCTGCTCGCCGTCCTCAAGTCCGGCGCCTGCTACATCCCGGTGGACCCGGACTCCCCGGCCGAGCGGACCGACTACATCCTCGCCGACGCGGCCCCGGCCCTGCTGCTCACCGACGCGGCCACCGCCGACCGGCTGCCCGCGTCCGCCGTGCCCGTCGTCCTGCTCGACGCGGACAGCCCGGACGGCCCTGACAGCCCGGGCCGCGCGACCGACGCCGACCTGACCGACGCCGAGCTGCGCTCCCCGCTGCTGGCCGCGCACCCGGCGTACGTCATCTACACCTCCGGCTCCACCGGCCGCCCCAAGGGCGTCACCGTCCCGCACCGCAACGTGGTCCGGCTGCTCACCACCACCGAGCCGCTGTTCGGCTTCGGCCCGCAGGACGTCTGGGCGCTGTTTCACTCCTACGCCTTCGACTTCTCGGTCTGGGAACTCTGGGGCCCGCTGCTGCACGGCGGCCGGCTGGTCGTCGTGCCCCACCTGGTCAGCCGCTCCCCCGCCGAGGTGCTGGAGCTGCTGCGGCGCGAGCGGGTGACGGTGCTCAACCAGACCCCGTCCGCCTTCTACCAGCTGCTCGACGCCGAGCGCGAGCACCGCACCGGCGCGATCGCCGGCCTGCGCACCGTCGTCTTCGGCGGCGAGGCCCTCGACCCGGGCCGCCTGGCGGACTGGTACCGCGAGCACCCGGCGGACGGCCCGCGCCTGGTCAACATGTACGGCATCACCGAGACCACCGTGCACGCCACCCACCACCCGCTCGACCCGGCCCGCGCCACCGCCGCCGACGCGGTCAGCGCGATCGGCCGCGCCCTGCCGGACCTCGACCTGTACGTGCTGGACGGCGCCCTGCGGCCGGTCCCGGCCGGTGTGCCGGGCGAGCTGTACGTGGCCGGGCCCGGCCTGGCCCGCGGCTACCGCGGCCGACCCGGGCTGACCGCCGAGCGCTTCCTCGCCGACCCGTTCGGCGCGCCCGGCACCCGGATGTACCGCTCCGGCGACGTGGTCCGGCGCACCGCCGACGGCGGCCTGGAGTACCTCGGCCGGGCCGACGAGCAGGTGAAGGTCCGCGGCTTCCGGATCGAGCTCGGCGAGATCGAGGCGGCGCTGCTGCGCCACCCGGCCGTCCGCCAGGCCGCCGTGCTGGTCCGCGAGGACCGCCCCGGGGACAAGCGCCTGGTCGGCTACCTGGTGCCGGCCGAGGGCGCCGACCCGGTGTCCGTCCACGAGCAGTCCGTCCGGGAGCGGTCCGTCCAGGAGCAGTCCGTCCGGGAGCGGTCCGTCCACGAGCAGTCCGTCCAGGAGCGGTCCGCCCGCGAGCAGTCCGTCCGGGAGCACTTGGCCGCCACCCTGCCCGGCTACATGGTGCCCGCCGCCCTGGTCGAGCTGGCCGCGCTGCCGCTGACCGGCAACGGCAAGCTGGACCGCCGCGCCCTGCCCGCGCCCGAGCTGCCCGCCGGCCCGGCCGGCCGTGCGCCGCGCACCGAGTGCGAGCGGGAGCTGTGCACCCTGTTCGCCGAGGTGCTGGGCCTGCCCGAGGTCGGGGTGGACGGCGACTTCTTCGCCCTCGGCGGGCACTCGCTGCTCGCCACCCGGCTGGTCAGCCGGATCCGCTCGGTGCTCGGCGCCGAACTCGCCGTCCGCACCCTGTTCGAGGCGCCGACCGTCGCCGCGCTGGCCGAGCGCCTCGCGCAGGAGTCGCCGCAGGCCGGCCAGGCCGTCCGCCCGGCCGTCCGCCGCGCCGCGCGGCCCGAGCGGCTGCCGCTGTCCTTCGCCCAGCAGCGGCTCTGGTTCCTCGGCGCGCTCGAAGGCGTCAGCGCCGCCTACAACATCCCGCTGGCCGTCCGGCTCACCGGCCCGCTGGACCGCGCGGCGCTGGGCCGGGCGCTCGACGACGTGCTCGCCCGCCACGAGGCGCTGCGCACCGTCTTCCCGCAGGGCGCCGACGGCACGCCGGAGCAGCTGGTCACGGACGCCCCGGTCGGGCTGGAGGTGGTGGAGACCACGGCGGAGCTGCTGCCGGGCCTGCTCGCCGACGCGGCCGGGCGCGGCTTCGACCTCGCCCGCGAGCTGCCGCTGCGCGCCACCCTGCTCGCCACCGGCCCGCGGGAGCACGTGCTGCTGCTGACCGTGCACCACATCGCCGGCGACGGCTGGTCGATGGGCCCGCTGGCCCGGGACCTCTCCGCCGCCTACGCCGCCCGGCTCGCCGGCACGGCCCCGGCCTGGGCGCCACTGCCCGTCCAGTACGCCGACTACACGCTGTGGCAGCGCGAGCTGCTGGGCTCGGCGCAGGACGGGGAGAGCCTGCAGAGCCGCCAGCTCGACTACTGGCGGCAGGCGCTGGCCGGCGCCCCGCAGGAGCTGGAGCTGCCCACCGACCGGCCGCGTCCCGCCGTGGCGAGCCACCGCGGCGAGCGGATCGGCTTCGCCGCCGACGCCGCGCTGCACCGGGCGCTCACCGAACTGGCCGCCGAGCACGGCGCGACCGTCTTCATGGTGGTGCAGGCGGCGCTGGCCGCCCTGCTCTCCCGCCTCGGCGCGGGCGAGGACGTGCCGCTCGGCACCCCGGTCGCCGGGCGCACCGACGAGGCGCTGGACGAGCTGGTCGGCTTCTTCGTCAACACCCTGGTGCTGCGCACCGACCTGAGCGGCGACCCGAGCTTCGCCGAGCTGATCGGCCGGGTGCGGGAGTCCGTTCTGGGCGCCTACGCCCACCAGGACGTCCCGTTCGAGCAGGTGGTCGAGGCGGTCAACCCGGCCCGTTCGATGGGCCGGCACCCGCTCGTCCAGACCATGATCGCCTGGCAGAACAACGCCGGGCCCCGGCTGGAGCTGCCCGGGCTGCGGGCCGAGGCGGTGGCCACCGGCGCGGTGGCGGCCCGCTTCGACCTCTCGGTCAGCCTGGGCGAACTCACCGCCGAGGACGGCAGCCCGGCCGGCCTGGAGGGCAGCTTCGAGTACGCGACCGACCTGTTCGACCGCGCGAGCGTCGAGCTGCTCGCCGAGCGCTTCCGCCGGCTGCTCACGGCCGTCACCGCGGCGCCGGACACCCCGATCGGCGCGATCCAGCTGCTGGACGGGCCCGAGCGCGCCCGGCTGCTGGACGGCTGGGGCACCGGCGGCGCGCCGCTCGCCCCGGCCACCCTGCCCGAGCTCTTCGCGGCGCAGGCCGCCCGCACCCCGTCCGCCGTCGCCGTCGCCTGCGAGGGCCGGGAGCTGACGTACCGGGAGCTGGACGCCGCCGCCAACCGGCTCGCCCGCCACCTGGTCGGGCTCGGCCTCGGCCCCGAGCAGCGCGTCGCCATCGCGCTGCCCCGCTCCGAGCGGTTCCCGGTGGCGCTGCTCGCCGTGCTCAAGGCGGGCGCGGCCTACCTCCCGGTGGACCCGGCGTACCCGGCGGAGCGGATCTCCTACCTGCTGACGGACTCGGCCGCGGCCCTGCTGCTGACCGACGGCGCCACCGCGCTGCCGGCGCACGACGTCCCGGTCCTCGACCTGGACGCGCTCGACCTCGCGGACGTGCCGGCCCACGAGCTGACGGACGCCGAGCGCCGCACGCCGCTGCTCCCCGCGCACCCCGCCTACGTGATCTACACCTCGGGCTCCACCGGCCGCCCCAAGGGAGTCGTGGTGCCCCACCACGGTCTGGCGGGCCTGGCCGCCGCGCAGATCGAGCGCTTCGCGGTGACGGCCGGCAGCCGGGTGCTGCAGTTCGCCTCGACCAGCTTCGACGCGGCCGTCTCCGAGCTGGCGATGGCGCTGCTGTCCGGGGCCACCGCCGTGATCGCCCCGCAGGAGCGGCTCGCCCCGGGCACCCCGCTGGTGGAGCTGGCCGCCGAGCAGCGGATCACCCATGTCACGCTGCCCCCGGCCGCCCTCGCCGCGCTGGACCCGGCGGACCTGCCCTCGGTGACCACCCTGGTCACCGCCGGCGAGGCCTGCCCGGCGGGCCTGGCCGAGCGCTGGTCCCGCGGCCGGCGTCTGGTCAACGCGTACGGCCCGACCGAGGCGACCGTCTGCGCCACCATGAGCGAGCCGCTCACCGGCGCCGGCGCCCCGCCGATCGGCCGCCCGATCCGGGGCACCCGGGTGTACGTGCTGGACGCGCGGCTGCGGCCGGTGCCGGCGGGCGTGCCCGGGGAGCTGTACCTGGCCGGTGACGGTCTGGCCCGCGGCTACCTGGGCCGGCCCGGCCTGACCGCCGAGCGCTTCCTCGCCGACCCGTTCGGCGCCCCCGGCAGCCGGATGTACCGCACCGGCGACCTGGTGCGCTGGACGGCGGACGGCGCGCTCGACTACCTGGGCCGCACCGACGACCAGGTCAAGCTGCGCGGCTTCCGGATCGAACTCGGCGAGGTGGAGGCCGCGTTGGCCGACCAGCCGGCCGTCCGGCAGTCGGCGGCGGCGGTCCGCGAGGGCCGGCTGACCGGGTACGCCGTCCCGGCCGAGGGCGCGGCCCTCGACCCGGCCGCGCTGCGCGCAGCGCTGGCCGAGCGGCTGCCGCAGCACCTCGTCCCCGCCGCGGTGGTGGTGCTGGCGGCGCTGCCGCTGACCCCGAACGGCAAGGTGGACCGCCGGGCGCTGCCCGCGCCCGACTTCGCCGCGGCCGCCTCCGGGCGCGCCCCCGGCAGCGAGCGGGAGGAGCTGCTGGCCGCGCTGTTCGCGGAGCTGCTCGGCCTGGAGCGGGTCGGCGTCGACGACGGCTTCTTCGAGCTGGGCGGCGACTCCATCACCTCCATCCAGCTGGTCGCCAGGGCCCGCGCCGCCGGTCTGGTCTTCTCCGCCCGGGACGTCTTCACCCGCCAGACCGTCGCCGAACTCGCTCTCGCCGCCCGGGAGGTGGACTCCGCCACCACCGGGGACGACGGCACCGGCGACCTCCCCGCCACCCCGATCATGCACTGGCTGCGCGGGCACGGCGGCCGGATCGACGGCTTCCAGCAGGCCATGCTGGTGCAGCTGCCGCCGGGCGCCGACCTCGACCGCCTGACCGGCGCGCTGCGCACCCTGCTGGACCACCACGACGCGCTGCGCGCCCGGCTGGTCACCACCGAAGGCGGCGACTGGACCCTGCACGTCCCGCCGCGCGGCAGCGCCGAACCCCGGATCACCCGGGTCGACGCCACCGGCCCGGACGCCGCCGACCAGCCGGGGCTGCTCCGGCGCGAGGCGCTCGCCGCCCAGGGCCGGCTCGACCCGGCGGCCGGCGAGATGGTGCAGCTGGTCTGGTTCGACGCCGGCCCCGACACCCCCGGCCGAATGCTGGTGATGATCCACCACCTGGTCGTGGACGGCGTCTCCTGGCGCATCCTGCTGCCCGACCTCGCCGCCGCCTGGCACGGCGAGACCCTCCAGCCCACCGGCACCTCCTTCCGCCACTGGGCCCACCTCCTCCAGCGGGAGGCCGCCGAACGCACCGCCGAACTCCCCTACTGGCAGGCCGTTTCGGCCGAACCGGACGCCCTGCTCGGAAGCCGCCCGCTCGACCCGGAGCGGGACACCGCGGACACCGCGGGCCGCCTCGACCTCGCGCTGCCCGCCGAGGTCACCGCCCCGCTGCTGTCCCGCGTCCCGGCCCGCTTCCACGCCGAGGTCAACGACGTCCTGCTGACCGCCCTCGCCCTCGCCGTCCGGCGCCGGCGCGGCCACGGCGGCGGCCTGCTGGTGGAACTGGAGGGCCACGGCCGCCAGGAGTTCACCGGAGGCGTCGACCTCTCCCGTACGGTCGGCTGGTTCACCACCGCGCACCCGGTCCGGCTGGACCCGGGGGCCGGCGGCCTCGGCGAGGCACTGAAGGCCGTCAAGGAGCAGCTGCGCTCCGCGCCGGACCACGGTCTCGGCCACGGCCTGCTGCGTCACCTCGACCCGTCGACCGCCGCTGTCCTGGCCGAACTGCCCACCCCCCAGCTCGGGTTCAACTACCTCGGCCGCTTCGGCGACGCCCCGGACGGACCGGCGGCGCCGTGGTCGGCCCTGCCGGTCGGCACCGAGCACGGCGGCCTGGACCGGCACGCCCCGCTGGCCCAGGCGCTGACCGTCAACACCCGTACCGAGGACCGGCCCGAGGGCCCGACCCTGGTCGCGGCCTGGACCTGGGCCACCGGCGTCCTGGACGAGGCCGAGGTCCGCGAGCTCGGCACGCTCTGGTTCCAGGCGCTGCGCGACCTCGTCGCCTACGCCGAACAGCCGGGCGCGAACGCGCTCACCCCGTCCGACGTGCCCCTGGCCGGGCTGACCCAGGCCGAACTGGACGCGCTCGCCGTCGAACCGCTCGCCGAGGTGCTGCCGCCCGCGCCGCTCCAGGAGGGCCTGTACTTCCACGCCCGCTACGAGGAGCGCGGCCCGGACGTCTACACCGCCCAGCTGGCGCTCCGGCTGGCCGGGCCGCTGGACGCCGCGGCGCTGCACCGGGCCGCCACCGGCCTGCTGGAGCGGCACCCGCACCTGCGGGCGGGCTTCCGGCAGTCCACCCAGGGCCGGCTGCTCCAGGTGATCCCGCGCGAGGTCGAACTCCCCTGGCGGGAACTCGACCTGAGCGGCCTGCCGGAGTCCGAGCAGCAGAGCGCGCTGGACGGGCTGCGGGCCGAGGAGCGGGCCCGCCGCTTCGACCTCGCCGCGCCGCCGCTGCTGCGCCTGGCCCTGGTCCGCCTGGCCGCCGAACGGCACGTACTGGTGCTGACCAACCACCACATCCTCTGGGACGGCTGGTCGATCGGGGTCCTGATCGGCGAGCTGGCCGAGCTGTACCGGGCCGGCACCGGCGGGTCCGGGCTGCCCCGCCCGACACCGCTGCGCGACTACCTCGACTGGCTGGCCGGGCAGGACCGGGCGGCCGCCCGGGCGGCCTGGCAGGTCTCGCTGGCCGGGGTCGAGGAGCCCACCCTGCTGGCCGGGGCCGGGCGCCCGACCGGGGCGGAACTGCCCGAACAGCTGCACGAGCGGCTGTCGCCGCAGCTCACCGCCGCCGTGGAGGCCGCCGCCCGCCGCCTGGGCGTGACCGTCAACACCGTGCTCCAGAGCGCCTGGGCCCTGGTGCTCGCCCAGCTGACCGGCCGCGAGGACGTCGTCTTCGGCGCCGTGGTCTCCGGCCGCCCGGCCGAACTGCCCGGCGTGGAACGGCTGGTCGGCCTGCTGATCAACACCCTGCCGGTGCGCCTGCGGCTCGACCCGGCAGAACCGCTGGCTGCCCTCCTGGCGCGGCTCCAGCGGGAGCAGTCGGCGCTGCTCGCCCACCAGCACCTGGGCCTGGCGGAGCTGCAGCGCCTCGCCGGGGTCGGCGAACTCTTCGACACCACCTACGTGTTCGAGAACTACCCGGTGGACCCGTCCGCGCTCGCCGAGGCCCCCGGCGGGGGCCTGCGGATCACCGGCGCGGACGGCCTGGACGGCACCCACTACCCCGTCACCCTGGCCGTCCTGCCCGGCGAGCGGCTCGGGCTGCGGGTGGACCACCGGCCGTCGCTGGTCGACCGGACCACCGCCGAACGGATCCTCACCGGCCTGCGCGCGGTGCTGACCGCCCTCGCCGCCGACCCGCTGCTCCCGGTCGGCCGGCTGGCCCTGCTGGACGAGGCGACCACCCGTACCGTGCTCACCGCCTGGAACGACACCGCCGCCGAGACCCCGACCGGCAGCCTGCCCGAGCTGTTCGCGGCGCAGGCCGCCCGCACGCCCTTCGCCCCGGCCGTGGTCTGCGGCGAGGTCGAACTCGGCTACCGGGAGCTGGACGAGCGGGCGGACCGGCTCGCCGAGCGGCTGCGGCTGCTCGGCGTCGGCCCGGAGAGCCCCGTCGCCGTGCTGATGGACCGCTCCGCCGACCTGGTGGTGGCCGTCCTCGCCGTGCTCAAGGCGGGCGGCTGCTACGTCCCGCTGGACGCACGCTACCCGCTGGCGCACCGACGGCTGATCCTCGACGACACCGGCACCGGGGTCGTCCTCACCGACCGGGCGCTGCGCGCCGAGGCCGACCTGCTCGGTCTGCCGACGCTGCTCGCCGACGAGGTGCCGGACGGCCCGGCCGCCCGCCCGGCCGCCCCGGTGCCGCCGGACGCGCTGGCCTACCTGATGTACACCTCCGGCTCCACCGGCCGGCCCAAGGGCGTGGCGGTCACCCACCGCAACGTCGCCGAGCTGGCCGCCGACCGGCGCTGGCAGGGCGGGGCGCACCGGAGGGTGCTGCTGCACTCCTCCCCCGCCTTCGACGCCTCCACCTACGAACTGTGGGTGCCGCTGCTGTCCGGCGGCACCGTCGTGGTGGCGCCGCCGGAAGCACGCACCCCGGCCGAGCTGGCCGAGGTGCTGGCCGCCCACCGGGTGACGGCGCTGTGGGCGACGGCCGGGCTGTTCGCGCTGATCGCCGAGGAGCGGCCGCAGGCCCTGGCCGGAGTGCGCGAGGTCCTGGCCGGCGGTGACGTGGTGTCACCGGCGGCGGTGGCCGCCGTCCAGCGGGCCTGCCCGGGCACCCGGGTGGTGATCGGCTACGGCCCGACCGAGACGACCACCTTCGCCACCCGCGCCGCCCTGGCCCCCGTCACCGACCCCGGCGCGGCGCTGCCGATCGGCCGCCCGCTGGACAACACCCGGATCCGGGTGCTCGACGGCGCGCTGCGCCCGGTGCCGCCCGGCACGGTCGGCGAGCTGTACGTGGCCGGCACCGGCCTGGCCCGGGGCTACCTGGGGCGCGCCGAGCTGACCGCCGAGCGCTTCGTCGCCGACCCGTACGGCCCGCCCGGCGCCCGGATGTACCGCACCGGCGACCTCGCCCGGTGGACCGGGCAGGGCGAGCTGCAGTTCGCCGGCCGCGCCGACCAGCAGGTGAAGCTGCGCGGCTTCCGGATCGAACTCGGCGAGGTGGAGGCCGCGTTGACCGCCCATCCGGCGGTGGCCGGGGCCTGCGCCGTGGTCCGCGAGGACCGGCCCGGCGACCGGCGCCTGGTGGCCTACCTGGTGCCGGCCGAGCAGGAGCGGCCCGACCCCGGGGTGCTGCGCAAGCAGCTCACCGAGGACCTGCCCGGCTACCTGGTGCCGAGCGCGCTGGTGCTGCTGGACGCGCTGCCGCTGACCCCGAACGGCAAGGTGGACCGGCGGGCACTGCCCGCCCCGGAGGAGGGCCCGCGCCCGGCCGGACGCGAGCCCGCCGAGGGCGTCGAGCGGCAGCTGTGCGAGCTGTTCGCGCAGGCGCTGGGCCGGCCGGAGGTCGGGGTCGAGGAGGACTTCTTCGGCCTCGGCGGCGACTCCCTGCTCGCCACCCGCCTGGCGGGCCGGCTGCGCGCGCTCGGCCACCGGGCCGGCGTCCGCGACCTGTTCGAGGCGCCGACGCCCGCCGCGCTGGCCGCCCGACTGGGCGCGCAGGAGCCGCAGGCACCGTCCGCCGACCCCTTCGACGTGCTGCTGCCGCTGCGCACCGGCGGCACGCTGCCGCCGCTGTTCTGCGTCCACCCGGGCTTCGGCCTCGGCTGGTCCTTCCGCGGACTGGCCGGGCACCTGCCGGCCGAGCGGCCGCTGTACGCCCTCCAGGCGCGCGGGCTGCGGGAGACGGACGGCCTGCCGGGAAGCGTCGAGGAGATGGCCGCCGAGTACGTCGCCCGGATCCGCGCGGTGCAGCCGAGCGGCCCGTACCACCTGCTCGGCTGGTCCTTCGGCGGCGCGGTCGCCCATGCGATGGCCACGCGGCTGCAGGCGGCGGGCGAGCGGGTCGACCTGCTGGCCGTGCTGGACTGCTACCCCGGCACCCCGGTGGCCCGGCCTGACACCGCCGAGCTGCGCCGGGAGCTGCTCGGCACGCTGCTGCGGACGCTCGACGGCCCGGCGGGCGAGCAGGTGCGGGACGAGCGTTCGTCGGACGAGCGGGCCCTGGACGAGCGCGAGGCCGCCGCCGTCGTGGAGACCTTCGTCCGCAGCACGATTCTGCTGGACAAGTTCACCCCGGCGACGTTCCACGGCGACCTGCTGTTCTTCACCGCCGATCATGGTCGGTCGGACACCGCGCCCACCGCCGAGGTGTGGCGGGACCACTGCACCGGGCGGGTGGTCGACACGGCCGTCGCCGCCGACCACCACGGCATGACCCTGCCCGCCCCCCTGGCCGTCATCGGCCGGGCCGTGGCGACCGCCCTCGACGCGGCCGGCGACGCGCCCGGCGGCACGGCCGCGGTGAACGGCTGACCACCCGCCGCCCGTACGTACACCGGAACACCCAGAGAAAAGGAAGACACCCCATGGCGAACCCCTTCGAGGACGCGGACGGCACCTACCTGGTGCTGGTCAACGACGAGAACCAGCACTCCCTGTGGCCCGCCTTCGCCGAGGTACCGGCCGGCTGGACCGTCGCCCACGGCCCCGACACCCGCCAGGCGTGCCTGGACCACGTCGAGGCCAACTGGACGGACATGCGGCCCGCGAGCCTGGTCCGCGCGATGGCCGAGGCCGGCTGACCGGCCGCACCGCTCCAGGGGCCCGGGACACCGGGCCCCTGGACACCGGAACCCCTGTTCGCCGGGCCCCTGTTCGCCGGGCCCCTGGACACGGCTAGCGCGCCTCGACGCGCCGGGCCTCCAGGTACTCCTCGCGGATCTCCCTGGGGCCGAACGGCCAGGCGCCCTCGACCTTCGACCAGACCAGGTAGGCGAGGCCGCCGAGGCCGACCCAGGCCAGCGACCACTCGATGGGGTGGACACCGTCGTTGGCCTTGTCCGCATAGCCGTAGATGACCAGCCAGCCGACGGCGGCCAGGATGCTCGGCAGCGGGTAGAGCACCATCTTGTACGGGCGGGCGAGGTCCGGCTGCCGCTTGCGGAGCACCGTGACGGCGGCGATCTGGGCGAGCGCCTGGACGATCACCATGACGCTGGTCAGCAGGGCGATCAGGACGCTGAGCGGCGGGTGCGCGGCGGAGCTGCCGACGTGCCGCGCGAACAGGAAGCCGGCGGCGGTGACGGTGCCCATGGCGACCAGGCCGAGGACCGGGAAGCCGTGCCGGGGGTGCAGCCTGGCGAAGGAGCGGAAGAACATCCCGTCGCGGGCCGCGTCATAGGGCACCCGGGAGCCGCCGAGCAGGCCCGCGAAGACGGAGGCGAAGGCGGTGACCAGGATCAGCACCGTCACGGTGTCGGCGGCGCCCTTGCCCCAGGTCCGCTCCAGGACGGCGGAGGCGACCGACGTGGAGGCGACGTCGTCCGGGTCCAGCATCGAATGCCAGTCGATCACGCCGAGGACACCGATCTGCATCAGCAGGTAGATGGCCATGATGGCGAGGATCGAGAAGACGATGGCGCGCGGCATGACCCGGCCGGGGTTCCTGATCTCGGCGCCCAGGTAGGAGGCCGTGTTGTAGCCGAGGTAGTCGTAGATGCCGATGGTCAGTCCGGCGGCGAAGCCGATCCAGAACTGCCCGTGGGTGAGTTCGACGGCGTGGGCGGGCCAGGTGAAGGCCAGCGAGGGGTGGAAGTCGGTGAAGGAGGCGAGGATCACCGCGCCGACCGAGACGATCATCACGCCCCACATGACGACCGTGATCCTGCTGATGTCCTCGACCCGGCGCCACAGCAGCAGCACGACCAGGGCGAGCACCGCGACACCGACGACGTCGCCCTGAAGGGTCGTCATGTCCGGCCACAGGTAGGCGAGGTACTGCACCAGGCCCTGCACCCCGGTGGACATGATCAGCGGGATGAAGAGCATCGCCGTCCAGACGAACAGGAACGGCATCAGCCGCCCGGTGCGGTACTGGAAGGCCTCCCGCAGGTAGACGTAGGTGCCGCCGGAGCCGGGCAGCGAGGCGCCGAGCTCGGCCCAGACCAGGCCGTCGACCAGGGCGAGCAGCGCGCCGGCCACCCAGCCTATGACGGCCTGCGGACCGCCGAAGGCGGCGACCATCAGCGGGATCGTCACGAAGGGCCCGATGCCGCACATCTGGCTCATGTTGATCGCGGTGGCCTGGAACAGGCCGATTCTTCGGGTCAAGCCTGAGGACACGGGTGGCTCCATGAGGTGGGGGACGAACCATGGGGAGCGGGAACGCGGGGATCAAGTTAAGGACCGTAACTTACTCCGTCAAGGGAGCGCGGGCCTCTTGCGGGACTCATTGACGCAACGATCCGGCGGCTCTACTCTCCGGCTCCTGGTAAGGAAGCTTTCCTAACCATGAGTCGCTCACCACCGGAGGACGGTCGGCATGATCGGCACGACACGACGCCCAGGGCTTCCGCGGAGCCGTCCAACTGGCCGCCGGCCAGTACCACTTGGCGGGAACCCTCGCCATCACCAGCAGTGGCGTCGTCCTGCGCGGGGCCTCCGCCGACGCCTCCGCCACCACGCTCGTCGCCACCGGCGCCACCGCCCGGACACTCGTCACCGTCGGCGGCAGCGCCTCGTACACCGTCCAGGGCGCCCAGCAGCCGGTCACCGACGCCTACGTCCCGGTCGGCGGCACCGCGCTCACCCTCGGCAGCACCTCCGGGCTGGCGGTCGGCGACCAGGTCGTGGTGGAGCGGCCGACCACCCAGGCGTGGATCGACGCGCTCGGCATGACCGGCCTGTGGAGCCCCAACTGGAGCCTGCGCGCGGAACGCAGGATCACCGCGATCTCCGGCAACCGGATCACGATCGACGTCCCGCTCACCACCGCCCTGGAGAAGCGGTACACCCAGGCGCTGGTCTACAAGTACGCCTACCCGCGGATCGACCACGTCGGCATCGAGAACCTCGGCGCCGACGGCCAGGCCATGACCGCCGACCCGAACTACGCCACCACCTTCTACAACTCCGCCTTCTCACAGGTCAACGCCGTCGAGGACGGCTGGGTGAGCAACGTCTTCACCCACCACTTCGGGCAGAACGGCGTCACCGGCCTCGGCGCCGCCAGCCGCCGGATCTCCGTCCTGCACACCGGCGCGCTCGACATGGTCGTCAACACCGCCACCTCGGCCCGCTCCAACGGCTACACCCTCCAGGGCCAGCAGAACCTCGTCCGGGACTGCGCCCTGACCGGCACCAAGCTGCACGCCTTCGAGACCGAAGCCCGCCAGTCCGGCCCCAACGTGTTCTCCCGCTGCACCGCCACCCTCACCGAGGTCACCTACGACTCCGGCGGCCACCAGCGCTGGGGCGGCGGCACCCTCTACGACGACCTGGCCATCGACGGGTCACTGAACATGACCAACTACGGCAGCCAGGGCACCGGCCACGGCTGGGCGGACGCCAACAGCACCGCCTGGAACTGCACCACCCGCAGCTACCTGGTCAAGAGCCCGCCCACCGCGCACAACTGGGCCATCGGCTGCACCGGCACGGTCACCGCCGGCAGCGATGGCGAACTGCAGGACGCCGGTGCCCACGTCCTCCCCGAGAGCCTCTACGACCAGCAGCTCGCCGAGCGCACCGGCGGCGGCGTGCCCGCCGACGACTTCTCGCTGGCCCTCTCCCCCGGCTCGGGCACCGTCACCGCCGGGGCCGGCACCACGGCCGCACTCTCCACCGCCGTCACCTCCGGCTCCGCCCAGGGCCTCACCCTGACCGCCACCGGGCTCCCGGCCGGTGCCACCGCCGCGTTCAGCCCGGCCGACGTCACCGCCGGGGCCGGGTCCACCCTCACCCTCACCACCGGCCCCGCCACCCCCACGGGCGCCTACCCCGTCACGGTCACCGCCACCGGAGCGGGCGCGAGCCACACGGCCGTCTACACCCTCACCGTCACCGCGGGCACCACCGCCCGCGCGTACGTCAGCGCCGCCTCCGGCCGCTGCCTCGGCGACGCCGGGGCGAGCGCGCCGTCCGGCACCCTCGAAGTCATCTGGGACTGCGTGGGCTCCGCCGACCAGCAGTGGACGTACCACCCGGCCACCGGGGAACTCACCAGCGGCAGCCGCTGCCTGGACGCCTTCGGCGCCGCCACCACGCCCGGTACCAAGGCCGACCTGTACACCTGCAACGGGCACGCCAACCAGCGGTGGAACCTCAACGCCGACAGCACGATCACCGGAGTTCCCTCCGGCCTGTGCCTCGACGTGATCGGCAACAAGACCGTCAACGGCACCGGCGTCGACCTCTGGACCTGCAACAAGCAGAACAACCAGAAGTGGACGGCTTCCTGACCCGCCCGGGAACGCTCCCCGGGGCGGGCCGCGCCCGGGGAGCGCGCGTCAGGCCCGCGGTGCGGGCGGCTCCGTGCGGGTGAAGTGCCCGCCGATCAGACGGGCGTCGACGTGGCCGGGATCGAGCTCGCCGTGCTCGGCCAGGACGGCCGGTGCGTACGCCTCGGCGTCGTCCCGGGGGCGGTAGCCGAGGGCGCGGGCGGAGGAGAGGTCCCACCAGGCACGGGTGTTGGCGCTGATGCCGTTGACCACGGTGTGGCCGACGTCCGGTGCGGTGAGGGCCGCGTGGACCAGTCGCGCGCAGTCGTCGGGGCTGAGCCAGGTGGCCAGCATCCGCACCGAGCGGGGGCGGGCGAAGCAGGAGCCGATCCGCAGGGAGACCGTCTCCACGCCGTACTTGTCGGCGTACAGGGCGGCCAGGTTCTCGCCGAACGCCTTGGAGAGGCCGTAGTAGGTGTCCGGGCGGGCCGGGATGTCGGAGCCGATCGGGGCCGTGCCGGTGAGCGGGTGGAAGCCGACGGCGTGGTTGCTGCTGGCCAGCACCACCCGGGGCACCCCCTCCTGCCGGACGGCTTCGTAGAGGTGGTACGTCCCCCGGATGTTGGCGTCGAGGATCGCCTCGAAGCCGTCCTCGACGGAGATCCCGCCCAGGTGCACGACGGCGTCCACGCCGCGCACGGCGGCCCGGACCGCCTGCGCGTCACGCAGGTCGAAGCGCAGCGCGTCCGGGGCGCCGGGCACCGGCAACAGGTCGGCGGGGACCAGCCGGTGGCCGTAGGCGGGCAGGCGCTCGCGCAGGAAGGTGCCGACACCGCCCGCGGCGCCGGTGAGCAGGACGGTGCCGGTCATCGTGCTCCGATCTCGGAGGCGGACGGCGATCGGGGCGCGGGCGCCGGTTCGGGCGCCGGTTCGGGCGCCGGCCGTTGCGGGTCCGCCGGGGCCGCCGGAGCCGCCGGAGCCGCGCGGAACTCCGCGGCGAGGACGGCCGCCAGCGGCAGCCGGTCGGCCGGGGCCAGGCCCAGGTGGTAGAGGCTGAGCCGACTCGCCCCGGCCGCCCGCAGGCGGCGGACGTGTCCGGGCAGCCGCGCCGGGTCGGCGGGCGGCAGCAGGGTGACGTAGGCGTCGACCACCGGGTGGCGCAGCGCGGCGCGCCGCAGCAGCTCGGCGCTTTCCGCGCCGGTGGGCCAGCAGGGCACCAGGACGGCGTCGACCTCGGCGGCGGCGACGGCCGTGAGCCCTGGCGAGGGCCCGGTGGCCCAGGGGTCGGGGTGGGCGTGCAGCGTGACGGGCACCGCGGGCAGGGCGGCGCGGGCGGCGGCCACCGCCCCGCGCCGCAGGGCGTCGGCGGCCGCGTGCCGTACGGCGAGCACGGCCTCGCCCGTCCCGGCGGGCAGCGGGGCGCCGTCGGCCGCCGCCCGGCGCAGCTGCCGGACGACCTCCGCGGCGTCCAGCCCCGCGGCCCGCCAGCCCTCGCGGCAGGCCCCGCAGCAGCAGACGGACAGGGCGCGCAGCGTCTCGGGTCCGTACGCGCCGTCGGTCTTCTCGTGGCAGTCGGCGTGCACCGCGCCGAGCTGCCCCGCGGACTCCAGCGACACGCCGTGCACCGCGCCGGCGGGCAGACCGTGCAGGGCCTCCGCGGTGAGGGTCGCGCAGTGCTCGCGGACCTCGGGCCGGGCGGGGCACAGGGCGTACGGGTAGGGCTCGCCGAAGCAGTTGACGACGGTGAGGTCGGGGTGGCGCCGGCCGAGGCGGCTGTTGTGGGCGAGCACGATCCAGGCGGTGACGGGCAGTCCGGCCTCGGCGAGGGCGGCCACGGCGGTACCGGCCGGGTCGGGTTCGCGCAGCCAGTCCGGCCCCAGGGGCACGAGTCGGCGGCCGGCCCAGGCCGGTGCGCGCACCGGCCGGTAGAGGGCGGTGCGGTGGGCGTCGACGTAGCGCCGGTGCGGGTGGTGCGGGGTGGCGGCCCTGGTCGCGTGGTAGCCGATCGCCAGGGTGACGGAGTCGGCGCCGCAGGCCCGGGCCCGGGCGGCGAAGCCGGGGTCGCCGAGGACGTCCCAGGGGTAGGCGTGCACGGAGACGTGCGGCCTCGGGCTCACCGTCGGGTTCAACGTCGGACTCACCGCCGGGTTCGGCGTCGGACTCACCATCGGGGGCGCCTCTTTCGGTAGCCGGGTTCGAAGCGGGCGCGGTAGGCGGTGTCGTCGCGTTCGCGGATGCCGCAGCGCCGGTAGTTCTCGTGCAGCCGGGCGAGCGCGTCCGGGTCGAGCCGGACGCCGAGGCCGGGGCGGTCGGGGACGCGGACGGCCCCGTCGGTGATCGGCAGCGGGTCGGCGACCACGTCCACGCCGCCCTGCCAGGGGGTGTGGGTGTCGGCGGCGTAAGTGAGTTCGGGCAGGGCGGCGCCGAGCTGGGTCATCGCGGCCAGGCTGATGCCGAGGTGGCTGTTGGAGTGCATGGAGACGCCGACGCCCCAGGTGCGGCAGATGGCGGCGAGCTCGGCGGAGCGGCGCAGCCCGCCCCAGTAGTGGTGGTCGGCGAGGACGACGCCGACGGCGCGGGCGCCGAAGCCGGGCGGGAGGTCGTCCGGGGCGACGACGCACATGTTGGTGGCGAGCGGCATGGGGGCGCGCCTGGCCACCTCGGCCATGCCGGCGATGCCGGGCGTCGGGTCCTCCAGGTATTCGAGCAGGCCGTCGGTCCGCTCGGCGACCTCGACGGAGGTCTCGACGCTCCAGGCGGCGTTGGGGTCCAGTCGCAGCGGGTGGTCGGGGAAGGCGGCGCGCAGGGCGCGGACGGCCTCGATCTCCTCCTCGGGCGGGAAGACGCCGCCCTTGAGCTTGAGGGAGCGGAAGCCGTACCGGTCGACCAGTTGCCGGGCCTGCGCCACGACTCCGGCCGGGTCGAGGGCTTCCGGGTACGGGTCGGCGTCCCGGTCGGGCAGCGGTGCGGGTGGCTGGGTACCGGGAGCGGGGTGGCCGGGGTGGCCGGCCCAGCGGTAGAACAGGTAGGCGGCGTACGGGACTTCGTCGCGGACCCGGCCGCCCAGCAGGTCGGCGACCGGGCGGCCGGTGAGCTGCCCCTGGAGGTCGAGGCAAGCGACCTCGAAGGGGCTGAGCACCTTCAGGGTGGTCCGCTCGGGGCCGGGAGCGCCGGTGAGGCCGTGCCGGTCGGGTGCCTCGGCGGCGCCGAGGGCGGTGCGGACGCGGCGCAGCAGGCCGTTGGTGTCGAAGGGGTCGAGGCCGGTGAGGGCGGGGGCGGCGCGGCGCAGCAGGTCGAGGTGCGGGGCGTCGCCGTAGGTCTCGCCGAGGCCGGTCAGGCCGTCGCCGCAGCGCAGTTCGACGATGGCGCGCAGGGCCCAGGGCTGGTGGAGGCCCGCCGAGTTGAGCAGCGGGGGGTCGGGGAAGGCGACGGGGGTGACGACGGCCTCGCGGACGCGCATCAGGCCTCCCCGTTCGGCGAGGCTGCGTTCTCCGAGGCTGCGTTCGGCGAGGTTGCGTTCGGCGGGGCTTCGTTCAGGGCGGCGAGCGCGGCCCGGCCGCGGGCGAGGATCGCGGCGAGCTGTTCGACGTGCTCGGGGGTGGCGTCGACCAGCGGGGGCCGGACCGGACCGAGCTCCAGGCCGCTGAGCCGGGCACCGGCCTTGACCAGGGCGACGGCGTAGCCGGGCACCCGGTCCCGCAGGGCGACGAAGGGGAGGTAGAACGCGGCGAGCAGGGCATGGACGACGTGGTCGTCGCCGCTCTCCACGGCGCGGTGGAAGGCGGTGGCGAGGTCGGGGGCGAAGCAGAGGACGGCGGAGGAGTAGCAGTCGACGCCGATCGCCCGGTAGGCCTGGACGGAGAGTTCGGCGGTGGGCAGCCCGTTGAGGAAGCCGAAGTCGGCGGCCCGGGGGTGTCCGCTGGTTCGGACGGCGGTGACCAGGCGGAGCATCGCGTCCACGTCGCCGAGGCCGTCCTTGAGACCGGTGACGGTCGGCACGTCCAGCAGGGCGACGGCGGCGGCCGGGTCGAGGACGGCGTTGGCGCGCTGGTAGACGATCAGCGGCAGCTCGGTGGCCTCGGCGACATAGCGGATGTGCCGGACGAGTCCGGCGGGGGTGCCGGTCACGAGGTACGGCGGGAGGAGGAGCAGGCCGTCGGCGCCGCAGCCGGCCGCGGCGAGGGCGAACTCGCGGGCCAGGCGCGGCCCGCCGCCGCAGCCGGCCACGACGGGGACCCGGCCGTCGGCGACCCGGACGGCGGTGGCCACGACGTCCCGGTACTCGTCGGGGCCGAGGGCGGTGAACTCCCCGGTGCCGCAGGCGACGAAGAGGGCCGCGGGGCCGGCGGCGAGCTGCCGTTCGAGGTGGTCGGCGTAGACGGCCAGGTCGACCTTGTCGTCGGTGGTGAAGGGCGTGAGCGGGAAGGAGAGCAGGCCGTGCAGGCGCATGGGGTTTCCTGTCTGACGATCCGATGGTCGGGGGTCCGGCGGTGCGGGAGGATGATCGGTTCTCAGCCCTTGACGGCACCCGAGGTGAGGCCTCGCAGGAACTGCCGCTGCATGGCGAGGAAGGCGAGCACGCTCGGCAGCAGGGCGAGCAGGGCGGAGGCCAGCAGCACGCCGATGCCGACCTCCTCGTCCGCGCGCAGGGTGCGCAGCGCGAGCGGCAGGGTGAACTGCCGGGCGTCGGTGGCGACCAGCATGGGCAGCAGGTACTGGTCCCAGATCATGGTGAAGCCGAAGATGCCGATCACGCCCAGGGCGGGGCGGCACAGCGGCAGGATGACGGACCAGAAGATCCGCAGGTCACCGGCGCCGTCGAGGCGGGCGGCCTCCTCCAGCTCGACCGGGATCTCCTTCATGAACTCGGCGGTGACGAGGATCGAGAAGGCCCAGGCGCCGACCGGGAGGACCATCCCGGCGAGGGTGCCGATCAGGTCGAGGTCGGAGAGCACCAGGGAGAGCGGGATGGCGAGGACCTCCTCGGGGAGCATCATCGTGCCGAGGATCAGCAGCAGGACGAGCTGCGCGCCCGGGAAGCGCCGGCGGGAGAGGGCGTACGCGGCGGAGACGCTGACGGCGATCTGGAGCAGCAGGCCGCCGCCGACCACGACCAGGGAGTTGGCGAGGTAGCGCAGCACGTCGCGGTCGAGGGCGGCGCGGAAGTTCGCCAGGGTCGGACGGGTGGGCAGCAGGGAGAGCGCGGTGGGGTCGGTGACCTCGGAGAACGCGCCGGCCAGCAGGGCGAGCAGCGGCCCGGCGAAGACCAGGACGAGCAGCGCGTACAGGGCGGTGCGGGCGAGCGCGGCGAGCGGGCCGCGGCGGGCGGCGAGCCCGAGCGCGGTGTCGGTGGCGACGGCGGTGCCGCGCCTCGTCGCGCCGCTCGTCGGGCGTTTCGTCGCGCCGCTCGTCGGGCGCCTCGTCGGGCCGCTCATCGGGCCGCCGCCCTTCCGGTGGGGCGGCCCCCGCCGCGCCGGGCACGCAGGGCCAGGGTGAGGACGACGGTGGCGCCCAGCAGCACCATGGAGCCGGCCGCGGCCACGCCCAACTCGTTCCGTTCCAGGCCGAGTTTGTAGACGAGAGTCATCAGGACCTCGGTGGAGCCGTTGGGCCCGCCGTTGGTGAGCAGGAAGATCTCGGTGAAGACCCGGAGCCCACGGATGGCGGCCAGTGTGAGCAGGACCGCGAAGGCGGGCCGCAGGGCGGGCAGGGTGACGTGCCAGAGCCGTCGCGGGGTGCCGGCGCCGTCGACGGCGGAGGCCTCGTACAGGGTGCGGTCGACACCGGCCAGCGCGGCCAGGAAGATCATCATGTCGTACGGTGCGCCCCGCCAGATCCCGACGCCCATCACCGACCAGAGCGCGCTGTCCGGGCCGTTGAGGAACTGGGAGGGGCCGAGGCCGAGCCAGCCGAGCAGGGTGTTGACGGCGCCGCCGGCGGCGGGGTGGTAGAGGATTCGCCAGACCTCGGCGACCACCGCCATCGCGGTGACGACGGGCAGGAAGACGGCGGTGCGCACGATCCACAGGTGGCGGGCGGTGCCCTCCAGCAGCAGGGCGAGCAGCAGGCCGAGGACGAGCGAGCCGCCGGTCTGGCCGACCGCCAGCAGCACGGTGTGCCCGATGGCCGCGAGGAAGGCGTCGTCGGTGACGACCTGCTGGTAGTTGGCGCCGCCCACCCAGCGGTCGCCGAGGTACGGGCGCACCTGCTGGAAGCTCATCTCCAGGGCACGGGCCATCGGCAGGAACTTGAAGAGGCCGAAGAGCAGCAGCGCGGGGGCGAGGAACAGCCAGGGGGTCAGCGCGCCGGTCGGGGACCGCCGCCCGGCCGGCCGCCCGGTGCGCCACGGCCGGGGCCGCACGCCGGACCGGGGGCCGTCTGCCGGGGCACCGTCCGCGGGTGGCGACGGTGCGTCGCCGGCCGGGCCGGCGGTGACCTCGGCGGCCGCCATCAGGAGCCGGCTCCCTGCTTCTCGAGTTCCGCGGCGAAGGCGCCCGCGAGCTTGCCGAGCGCGGCCTTCGGGTCGGTGCCGCAGTCGGCGGCGAGCGAGTTGAGCGCCTCGGCGGAGGCCTGCCGGAACGGCGTCCACTCCGGCATCACGGGCACGTACCGGCCGGCCTCGCGGTAGGCCTTGTCGAACACCTGCCAGCGTTCGTCGGTCCGGACGGCGGCGAGGTCCACGTCCCGGTTGACCGGCAGCCGGACCACGTTGCCGTCGGTGTCGCCCATGCCGAGCCGCTGGCCGTCGACGCCGATCAGGTACTCGGCGAACTTCCGCTGCCCGGCGGGGTTGTGGGAGCCGGCCATCAGGTAGACGTTCTCCCCCTCGGCGAGGACGGCGGGCTTCCCGGCCGGGGCGGGGCCGGGCGGCAGGGCGACGATCTCGTACTTGTCCCGGCCGAGGCTCTTGTCGAAGCGGGCCAGGTTGTACGGGCCGGTGAAGTAGATGCCGCCCTTGCCGGTCTCGAACAGCGGGTGCGCCTGGGTGGTCTCGGTGGTGACGGCGCCGGGCACGACGCTCTTGTCGGCGCAGAACTGCTTCTGCAGCCAGCGGGCGGCGGTGAGCGAACCGGGGTTGTCGACGGCGGGTTTCGGGTGGTCGGGCGAGCCGGTGAAGTAGTCGCCGCCGGCGGCCCAGAGGAAGCTGGAGAAGTACCAGTCGAGGTAGCCGCGCTTGGTGCTGCCGGGGACGACGTAGCCGTAGGTGTCGGGTTTGCCGTCGCCGTCCGGGTCCCGGGTGGTGAACGCGGTGGCGAGGGCGTCGAGTTGGTCCCAGCTGGTGGGCACCGGCAGGCCCAGCCGCTCGCGCCAGTCGCGGCGGATGAAGAGCGCGAAGGTCTGGGCGGAGAACGGGACTCCGTAGTACCTGCCGTCGGCGCCCTTGGCCGCGTCCCAGGCGGCGGGGACGAGCCGGTCGCCGCCGGCCAGCGCGGCCCGGTCGACCTCGCGCACCAGGCCCTGCTTGACCAGGGTGCCGAGCTGGGCGGTGTCGTTGACGATGAGGTCCGGCAGCTTCTTCTGGGCGGCGGCCTGCTGGAGTTTGGTCTCGAAGTCGTCGAAGAGCGCGGTGACGTGGGTCGGCACGCCGGTCGCGGCGGTGAACGCCGCGGCGAGGCTCTGATGGGTCTTCTCGGTGTTGGAGCCCGGGGGCTTGCGGACCCAGATCTCCAGCGGGGCCTTGTCGTTCGAGGCGGTCGATCCGCTCGAACCGCACCCGGCGAGGGCGGTCAGCGCGAGCGCGGCGGCCAGAGCGGCCGTCCGGAGGCGTGCGATTCTGCTGAGCATCGGAATCCCGTCTACATATATGGACAGAATCTCTGGACATGGCAGCGCTTCAAGGAGAAGTTAACGTTCGCTACCATGACCGTCAACACTCCTGAAGCACCCAACGGGACGGTGGACATGAGCCCAGCCCAGTCGGACGTCGCCACGGTCAAGTCGGCCGAGCGCACGGTGCGCATCCTGGAGGCCCTGGCCGCCTCCCCCACCCGGCTGACCCTCTCCGAGCTGCAGGAACGGCTCGGCTACCCGAGGAGCAGCCTGCACGCCCTGGTCCGCACGCTGCGCGAGCTCAAGTGGGTCGAGGCCGACGAGGGAGGCTCCGCGTTCGGCGTCGGCCCGCACGCGCTGCTGGCCGGTACTGCCTACCTGGACCGCGACCCGGCCCTGCCGTACGCGCTCGACGCGCTGGAGGACCTGCGGGCCGAGATCGGCTTCACGGTCCACTTCGCCCGGCGCGACGAGGCGTACGTGCTCTACCTGGCCAGCCGCGAGTCACGCGACAGCATCCGGGTGATCTCCCGGGTGGGCCGCCGGCTGCCCGCGCACATCACCGCGCTGGGGCAGGCCCTGCTCGCCGAGCTGACCACCGGGGAGGTGGACGCCGTGCTCCCGCGGAAGCTGGCGGCCTTCACCGAGGAGACCATCACCGACCGGGACCTGCTCCACGCCGAACTGGCCGAGGTCCGGGACCGCGGCTGGGGGCTGGAGGTGGAGCAGGGCACCGAGGGCATCGCGTGCATCTCCGCCCCGGTCCCCTACCGGATCCCCGCCACCGATGCGATCAGCTGCTCGATGCCGGCGGACGCCGCCACCTTCGAGCGGGTCGAGACGGTGTCGAAGGCGGTGGTCGCGCACACCACCGCCCTCGCGGCGACCCTCCGCCGGCACGGGATCAGATGACCCGACCGGTGGCCGGTCCCGGTCGGCCCGGCGGGTCCACCGGGGCCGGCCGGGCCGGCGGGATCAGGGCGTGGCGGGATCAGGGCGTGACCGGGATGTTCGTCAGCCCGGAGACCGCCCCGGTCACCGTGTTCGAGGCGTACACCACGTTCGGCCGGCCCGCGCAGGCCGAGGTCGAGGTGACCTTGACGGCATAGGCACCGACGCCGCCGAGGTCCGAGGTGTTGCCGCGCCAGACGTTGCCGCAGCCGTTCGCGAAGGACGGTGAGGTGGACGGGTTGTGGGTCTCGTACCCGTTGGCGAAGACCCCGGGGCCGGCGAAGCTCCCCCGGTTGCCCTCGATCCGGTAGCCGCTCCCCTTGACGTCCACCCAGGAGTCGGCCGAGTTCTCACCGGAGATCCCGCGGCCGTCGAAGGTGTTGCCCCGGATGATCCCGTCCGCGGTGCCCTCCTTGACGTCGACGGCCTCGGCCGCGACGTACGGGCCGATCCGGTTGTTCTCCACCAGCACCCGGTCGGAGCGGTCCACTCCGCCGGAGTTGCCGTGGCAGGCCCAGTTGGAGCCGGCCGAGCCGAGGTAGACGCCCTCGCCGTAGCCCGGCTGCACCAGGCCGGTGTACTCGACCACCGAGTTGCGGATCACCCCGTCGGCGGAGGAGCGGCGGAAGTGGACGCCCTCCTCGTCGATGTGGTGGACGTACAGGCCGTCGATCACCACGTGCGGGGAACCGTCGAGGACCACGCCCTTCTTGGAGTCCTTCACGGTGAAGCCGGTCAGGTTCCAGTAGGGCGCGTCGGAGAGCCAGAGCCCGTAGCCGGAGTCCCAGCCGGCGGTGGGCGCCGGGCAGTCCGGGGCGTCACCGGAGGGCCCGTCGTTGACCAGCACGGCGGTGCGCGGACCGGTCAGGGTGATAGGCGCGACGGCCGTCCCCGCCCGCCGGGTCAGGAAGGCGCCGTGGTACTCGCCCGGCGCCAGTCGGATCGTCTGCCCGGGCGCGGCGGAGGACAGCGCGGCGCTCAGCTGGGCGGCGGTGGCGACGTCCACCACCTCACCGGTCGGGCCGGTGGGCGTGGCGGTCGGGGTCGCGGTCGGGCTCGACGTCGGGGTCGCGGTGGGCGTGGCCGTGGGCGAGCCCGTCGGGGTCACCGTCGGCGTCACCGGGCCCGAACCGCCGTCGCAGGGCGCGCCGTTGACCGTGCAGCCGGACGGCAGGCCGAGGCCGGCCGCGTTGAAGCCGAAGTCCTCCTCCTGGCCGGGGCCGATGTCCTGGTTGTAGGCGACGTTGGTGAAGGTGTGGCGCTGCCCGCTCTGCGTCCGGGTCGAGGACCAGCTGCCGGAGACCGTCGTCCCGGCCGGCAGGTCGAAGGCGACGGCCCAACCGTGCGTGGTCGTCGAGCAGTTGTTCTTCACGAAGACGTTCATGCCGTAACCGCTGTCCCACACCGAGGTCCGGACCGTCCGCGCGGTCAGGCAGCCGCCGGGCGTTCCCGTCGGGGAGGCCGTCGGGGAGGCCGTCGGGGACGGGCTCCCGGTCGGCGAGGCGGTGGGCGAGGCGGTCGGGGACGCGGTCGGGGACGCCGTGGGCGAGGCCGTCGGGGACGGGCCGCCCCCGGCCACCGACTTGAGGAAGAGCGACTCCGCGGTGTCCGTCCGGGTCGCGTCGACCCCGTGCCCGCCGGTGTAGTCCAGTTGCTCGCGGCCGGCCCAGTCGGGGATCGGGGTGCCGCCCTGGTCGAGGTGCCGGAACGCCGTGCCCGTCCAGCCGAACTGGTACACCCGGTGCCGGTCCGGGTAGTACGCCGTGTACCCGGCGCCCGCCGTGGCCTGCTTGGACATCGCGTTGTTGAAGAAGACGTTGCGCGGTCCGGTCGAGCCCGACCACTTCACCGCCTTCTTCCCCGCGCCCCACCAGATCGGGAACCAGGTCGACGCGTCCGGCCCGCCGCCGCCCTCCTCGCCGCAGTTGGAGCGGCAGTTGGCGGAGCGGTGCTCGTACGGCACGGTCACCGTGTTCAGCTCGACCAGGTTGTTGCGCTCCCAGCCGCCGTGCAGGTTGACGTCCGAGTCGAAGTCGTTGCCGATCGCGACGTTCCCGGAGGCCGACCACTGGAAGGTGAAGTGCCGCAGGTTCCGCGAGGTGTTGCCCGCGTACAGCGAGTCCCAGACCCGGGAGCCGCGGAAGTAGCCGTTGCCGCCCTTGCCCTTGTTCCAGGAGCCGTCCAGCTGGTTGCCGACGATCTGCAGGTGGTAGGCCTCCTCGGTGACGATCGGGTGCGAGCCCGTCATCTCGGTGCGGATGCCCCTCACCCAGGAGTCGGCCGCCCACTTGAAGACGATGCCGTGGATCTCGTCGGCCGGTGACATGTTGCCGTAGTCGTGCACGGCGTCCGCCGGGTCGAGGCCGGGCATGTCCTGGGTGAGCGAGAATCCCTCGAAGCCGACGCCGACCACCGGGTCGACGAGCGGCGCCGCCTTGGAGTCGTACACCGCGCCGTCGATCGGGCCGGAGCCGTCCGAGACCGAGGTGACCGGGACGTCGTACTCCAGCGGTTTGTCCAGGGTGACGGTCCGGTTGGAGGTGTCCACGGCCTTGACGGTGAAGATCTGCTGGCGCATGTGCATGTTGAGCAGCGGGCCGTCCACGGGCTGGATGTCCTGCTGGGCGTAGAACTTGAGGGAGTTGGCGGCCCGGATGTTGACCAGGCCGCCGACCTTGAGGTCGGTCAGCGCGCCCGAGGCGGCCAACGGGACCACGGTGTCCCCGGTCCGGGCGGCGAAGCCGGGGTCGCCGGTCTTCTCCCGCAGCTTCACCCCGGCCTTCCAGTGCACGTTGACGGTGCCCTCGAAGAGGTCCTTCCGGTTGGCGGGCGCCGCCGCGTAGTCGGAGGCGTAGCTCTGGTGGACGGCACGGGACTGGACGCGGAAGACGCCTCGGCCGGGCCAGATCCAGCCGCCCTTGCCGGCGCCCGAGGTCATCGCGTCCTCGTCCCAGTCGGAGCCGTCCGGGGTGAGGGTGTCGTAACGGGTGTTCGCGTCCGGGTGGAAGACGATTCGGGTACCGCCCGCGCCGCTGCCCGCACCACGCAGGATCAGGTAGTCGGCGTCGACGCCGATCTGCCGGGAGAGGTTGAGCGTGCCCGCCGGCAGGGTGATCAGTGAGAGTCTGCCGTAGCCCGCGCTCGGCGAGCAGGTGACGCGGACGGCGTCGATCGCGGCCTGGAGGCCGGCCGAGTCGTCCGCCCCGTCGTCCGGCTTGACACCGTACTTCGAGGCGAGCGTCGCCGGGGTGATCCGGCAGGCGGGGTCCGTAGTGGTCTCGGAGTCGCCGGGCAGGTCGGCACCGCCGCGGTAGCCGGCCTTCGACCAGTCGTAGAGACCGGCCACGGGGGCCCGCCGGTTGGCCTTCGACAGGTCGAGCGCGGTCCGCGCCGCGCCCGCCGCGGCCTGGGCCGGGGCCCCGGCGGGAGGGGACGCGCCGGCGGCGACGGCGATGACGCCGGACGCCAGCAGCAGGGCCGTCGCACTGGTCAGTGCGACGAAGGGTCGTGTGGACAAGGGACCTCCAGAGCAGTGGGGGGAGAGGTACCGGGTGCCGCCCAACATGGTGATGACAGGCGTTCACCAGGTCAATGGCTATCCAAAAACACGAATAGATTCCACATATGTGGACACGTTCAGGGCGTGCGTCGCCACCTTCACCGGCGACACGGCCGACACAGCCGACACCAGCGACACAGCCGACAGTCGACAGGCGACACCGCCGAGCCCGACAGGAGGCACGGCCGCGGGCGCCCCACCGCCCACGGCCACCGGGGCCGCCTCAGCCCTGGTACTGGACGACGATCTTGGTGAAGTCGTACGGGGACTGCGCGACGCCGCTGCACGCGTCGGCGTCCGTGCCGGAGCCGCAGGCGCGGTCGCGGTTGACGGACCAGAAGGAGAAGCGAGCGAGGTGGTGCTGCTGGGCGTAGCCGAGGATGGCCCGGAAGTCGCCGGTGGTGACGGTCTCCCCCGCCTCGTCGGTCTTCCCGTTCATCGAGGAGACGCCGATGTGCCGGTACGCCACGTCGTCGGTGTAGCCGTAGGCGCTCTTGACCGCCGCCTTCAGCCCGTCGAGCGCACTGACCGTGGCCTGGCCCATGGTGCCGCTGTGACCGCCGAAGTCGAAGGGCATCACCACCCAGCCGTCGTTCGCCAGGCCCGCGGCCGCCCCCCGCTTGATCAGGTCCTTGCCGTTGGCGTCCGGGCCGGTCGGCGTGGTGCCCAGGGTGACGTAGGTGACGATGCCGGGGTTCCTGGTCTTGACGATCTTCAGCGCGTCGACCACCCGCTGACGGACCGTCGCGTTGCCGAACTCGGTGTTCTCGATGTCGATGTCGAGCGCCTTCAGATGGTAGGCGTCGATCACCTTCTGGTAGGCGCCGGCCAGCGCGCTCGCGCTGGAGCACTTCTCGCCGAGCTTGTTCCCGCTCCACCCGCCGACGGAGATCACGACGTCACCGCCGGCCGCCCGGATCGACTTGATGGCGGCCTCGTCGGAGCCCCCGGTGAGCGCCCGGCTGCCGTCCCACTTCGGGTTGCACCCGCCGTCGGAGAGGATGAAGGCCAGGGTGAACCACTTGACGCCGGTCGCCTTCATCACGTCGGTCGGCTTCTGCGGGTTGCCCCAGCCGAGGTACTCGTACGGCGCGGCGGCCATCCCGGGCACGGCCGCCGCGGCGAAGGCCGAGGGGGCCGCCGTCGCGGAGCTCGCGGGGGCCAGCAGGAGGGCGGCCGGGCCGAGGGCGGCGGCCAGCAGCGGGGCGGTGAGACGGACTCCAATGGTCGTGCGCACGCCAACTCACTTTCGTCGATCCGTCAGATGCCTCACAGAATCAGGGCACCGGGCGCCAGGGTCAATGAGTTTGGTTAGGAAAGTTTCCCAATGGTGCGCCGACAGCATCGACGGCACCGACAGCACCGGCAGTGCCACCGCCCGCCGGGCTGACGACTTTTGGAAACTTTCCTAACTATGACTATTGACGCGCTCCCGTCGGGTCGCGATCCTGAACCGCACTCCCCCGCACGACCAGAGAATCGAGCAGACATGCGTCGACTCAAGAGTGCCCTCGCCACCGCCGTGCTGGCCCCCACCGTCCTGGCCCTGCTGCCCGCCGCGAGCGCCGCGAGCGCCGCCGCAACGACTGCCACCACGACCGCCGCCGCGACCCGCTACGAGGCCGAGAACGCCTTCGTCTCACAGGGCGCCGTCGCCACCAACCACACCGGCTTCTCCGGCAGCGGCTTCGTCGACTACACCAACGTTGCCGGCAGCTACGTCGAGTGGACGGTCACCGCCGCCACCGCCGACCCCGCCACGATCACCCTCCACTACGCCAACGGCACCACCGCCGACCGCCCGATGGAGATCCGGGTCAACGGCGCGGTCGCCGCCGCGAGCCAGTCGTTCCCGGCGACCGGCAGCTGGGACACCTGGGCGAACGCCACCCTCACCGTCCAGCTCACCGCCGGCGCCAACACCGTGCGCGCCACCGCCCTGAGCGCGGGCGGCGGCCCCAACGCCGACTACCTGGACGTCACACCGCAGTCCACCTCCGGCGGCCCGGGCGTCCCCTTCGGCAGCCACACCTTCCCGTACGCGGCGGGCACGCTGCGCCCGAGCGGCGCCCAGGCGACCATCGACCAGCAGGTGATCGACAAGTACAACGCCTGGAAGTCCGCCTTCCTGAAGCAGAACTGCGGCAACGGCTGGTACCAGGTCATCTCCCCCGACGCCGACCACCCGTACGTGGCCGAGGGGCAGGGCTACGGCATGGTGATCACCGCCCTGATGGCCGGCGCCGACGCCAACGCGAAGACCGCCTTCGACGGCCTGGTGAAGTACATGCTCGCCCACCCGTCGGTCAACAACGCCAACCTGCTGGCCGCCGAACAGGACGCCTCCTGCAAGAGCGTCAACGGCTCCGACTCGGCGACCGACGGGGACCTCGACGTCGCCTACGGGCTGCTGCTCGCCGACCGGCAGTGGGGCTCCACCGGGACGTACGACTACAAGGACCTCGCGGTCAGGCACATCAACGCGATCAAGGCGAGCGAGATCAACCCGACCACCCACCTGACGCGGCTCGGCGACTGGTCCGGCTCCGGCGACTCGCTGTACTACGTCACCCGCTCCTCCGACTGGATGATCGACCACTTCCGCGCCTTCAGGACCGCGACGGGCGACAGCGCCTGGGACACCATCCGCACCGCCCACCAGAACCTGATCACCTCCCAGCAGTCCACGTACGCCTCCGGCACCGGCCTGCTGGCCGACTTCGTGGTCAACACCAACACCACCCCCAAGCCCGCCACCGGGCAGGTCCTGGAGAGCCCCAACGACGGCGACTACGGCTGGAACGCCTGCCGTGACCCGTGGCGGATCGGCGCCGACGCCGTGACCAGCGGCGACCCCGCCTCGCTCGCCTCGGCGCGCAAGCTGAACTCCTGGATCAGGACCAAGACCGGCGGCAACGCGGGCAGCGTCGTCACCGGCTACCACCTCAACGGCTCGGCCTTCGACACCGGCAAGGACATGGCGTTCACCGCGCCGTTCGCCGTCACCGCCATGACCGACCCCAACTCCCAGGCCTGGCTCGACGCCCTGTGGGGCAAGCTGGTCTCGACGCCGATCGACTCCTCCCTCTACTACGGGAGCAGCGTCCAGCTCCAGTCGATGATCGTGGTCTCCGGCAACTACTGGCTGCCGTAAGCCCGTTGGCCCCCGGTGACGGCCGGCCCCTCCCCGCGGGGGCGCCGGCCGCCGCCCTCCCCCCGCCGCCGCCGTGAACGGCCCGATAAGGTGCAGGCCCGAGGGGGGCCGAGGACCGACAAGACCACAGGTGCGACGTGCGGATTCTGCTGCTGGGACCGTTGGAGCTGCGGACCCCCGAGGGCGCGGCCGTCCATATCGGAGGCGCCCGGCGCCGCGCCGTGCTGGCCGCACTCGCCCTGGACGCCAACCGCGTCGTCCCGGTCGAGCGGCTGCTCGACCTCGCCTGGGACCACGCCCCGCCCCCCACCGCCCGCGCCGCACTGCAGGGCCACGTCGCCAGACTGCGCGCCCTGCTCGGCGACGGTCTGCACCTGGAGACCCGCGCCCCCGGCTACGTGCTGCGCGCCGACCCCGACCTGATCGACGCCCACCGGCTGGACCGGCTGCTCGACCGCGCCCGCACCGAAACCGCCGACGAGGCGGCCGTACCGCTGCTGCGCGAGGCGGTCGCGCTGCGGCGCGGCCCGACACTGGCCGACTGCGGCTCCACCACGCTGCGCGAGGGCGCGGCCGCCCGGCTGGAGACGCTCAGGATCGAGGCCCTGGAACAGCTCGCCGAACGGCTGCTGCGCACCGGCGGGGCCGCCGACCTGACCGGCGAACTCACCGAAGCACTGGCCGGGCACCCGCTGCGCGAGTCGCTGGTCCGCCTCACCATGCTCTGCCTGCACCGGGAGGGCCGGACCGCGGAGTCCCTCGCCCTCTACGAGGCGACCGCGCGGCGGCTGGCCGAGGAGGCCGGGATCGACCCCGGCACCGCACTCCAGGAGGCCCTCGCCCAGATCCGCCCCACACCGCGGCCGCGGCCCGTCGCCGCACCGGCCCGACTGCCGCGCGAGCCCGGCCGCTTCGTCGGACGGGACACCGAACTGGCCTGGCTGGGCCGCCAGAGCGGCGCGGACGGCGGCCCGACCACACCGGCGGACGGCGGACGGCGGCTGCTGCTGGTGACCGGCCCGGCGGGCGTCGGCAAGACGGCGCTCGTCCTGCGCTGGGCGCACCGCAACGCCGCCGCCTTCCCGGACGGCCGGATCGGCGTCAACCTCCGCGGCTTCGACGAGACCGCGCCGCTGAGCCCCGAGGAGGCGCTCACCGAACTGCTGCGGGGCCTCGGCGCCGAGGACGGCGCCCTCCCGGCCGACCGGGAGGAGCTGCTGGCCGCCTGCCGGACGCTGCTGGCCGGCCGCCGGGTGCTGCTCGTGCTGGAGAACGCCCGGGACGCCGAGCAGGTGCTCCCGCTGCTGCCGGCCGAGCCCGGCTGCGTCGTGGTGGTGACCAGCCGCCACCGGCTCACCGGGCTGCTCGCCGTCGAGGGCGCGCGGGCGCTGTCCCTGGAGTCGCTCCGGGCCGAGGAGGCCTTCGGGGTCCTCGCCGGGGTCGCCGGCCGGCCGAGACTGGAGGCCGAACCGGAGGCGGCGGAGCAGGTGGTCGGCCTGTGCGAGGGGCTGCCGCTGGCGCTGCGGATCGCCGGCTCCCGGCTGGCGACCCGGCCGCACTGGCGGGTCGCCACCCTGGCGGGCGAACTGTCCGACGAGCGCTCCCGGCTGGCGGCGCTGGCCACCCAGGGCGCGCTGAGCGTCGCGGCCGCCCTGGAACTGACGGTCCGCACGCTGCCCGAGCCGGCCGTCGCGCTGTTCCGGCTGCTCGGCGTCCACCCCGGCCAGCAGGTCGACACCGCCGCGGCGGCCACCCTGGCCGGCACCGACCGGCGGACGGCCGCCGCCGCGCTGGACCTGCTGCACCAGGCCCACCTGGTCGAGGAGAGCGCGCCCGGACGCTTCGAACGCCACGACCTGGTGCGGCTGCACGCCCGGCAGGCCGCCGAGGAACTGCCCGACGCCACCCGGGAGGCCGCCCTCGCCCGGCTGGTCGACCACTACCTGGCCGCCACCGCCGCCGGACTCGTCCTCGCCCGGCCGGACGCCCGCCACCACCTCCCGGCCCACCCGCCGACCGGCGGCGCCCCGCGGTTCGCCACCTCGGCGGACGCCCTGGCCTGGTTCCGGGCCGAGGAGCCGGCCGTCCGCGCCCTGATCGCCCTGGCCTGCCGGTGGGACGCCCACGAACACGCCTGCCGGCTGGTCGAGAACGCCGGCTACCTCTACCTCGACGCGGGCCTGTTCCGCGCCTGGGAGGAGGCGGCCCGGCAGGCGCTGACCGCCGCCGAGAGCGCCGGCACCGCCGCGAACTGGCCGCACCTGTACTCCAACCACAGCCTCTCGCTGGGCTGGCTGGGCCGCAGACCGGAGGCCCTGGAGCAGTCCGCGCGCGCCGTCGCCGTCGCCGACCCGCAGAGCCTGCCGGTGCTGCGGCACCGCTACCTCAGCATGCGGACGAGCTTCGCGGACGACCACGGCGAGCCCGGCACCGCCCTGCCGGGCTTCGCCGAGACGGTGGCCCACGCACGCGAGTTGGGCGATCCCCGACTGCTCTCCCAGGCGCTCAACAACCTGGCGCACACCCTGTACCGGGCGGGCCGGGCCGCCGAGGGCCTGGAGCCGATCGAGGAGTCCCTGGAGCTGCTGGCCGGGCGCGAGTCCGACCCGTACCTGGTGATCTCGACCAAGACCTACGCCCAGGTGCTGCGCGCCCTGGGCCGCACCGACGAGGCCGTCGAACAGATCCACCGGGCGCTGGAACTCGGCCGGGCGCAGGGCAACCAGGCCCACGCGGAGTTCGACTTCGCCGACTTCATGGGGCAGGTGATGGACGACCGGGGGCTGGTCGCCGAGGCGCGCCGGCACTGGGAGCGGGCCCTGGAACTCGCCTCCGAGCAGGGGCGGATGACCCGTCAGGTGGAGCTGGTGCAGGCCAGGCTGGCGCGCCTGCGGCCGTGACCGGGGTCGGGGCCGGTCAGCCCCAGGGCGTGGTCGAGGCGGTCGACGTCGTCGAGGCAGTCGTGCGGGGCGCGGTGGCCGGCTGGGTCGTGCCGCCCGTGGAGGTGATCCGGCCGCCCGGGGCGGCGGGCCGCAGGAAGTCGGCCCCGTAGCCCGAGGCGGTCGTCCGCACGCCCGGGGCCGTCGAGACCGCCGGAGCGTTGTGCGCGGCGCTGGTGCGGCGTACGGCGGGGGCGCCCGGCACCGCCGAGGGGTCGTCGCCGTCCGGCTCGACCCGCTCGATCCGCAGTACCAGGTTGCGGTCCTGGCGGTCACCGGCCTGGTCGCGGTTGCGACTGTGCACGACCTGCGTCAGCACGCCCCGGATCTCCTGCCACCGGCCCTGGACGGCACGGACGTTGGGGCACCAGCCGCCCTGGTCCCGGTGCTCCAGGTCGAGTTCCCAGCGGTCCGCCTCGACGAAGTGGACGGCACCGACCTCACCGGGGATCTCCACCGCAGCGGCACCCCGGACGGTCACCACCGCCCGCTGCGGGAACCGCCCCTCCACCGCCGTCACCGTGATCCGGCTCGACCCCTGGTACCAGGCCATCGCTGTCCTCTTCCTCGTCCGTCCTTCGGGCCGGCTGCCGACCGGCCTCAGTCGGTAGCACGGACGGCACCCCCTCCCGGGTTCGACCCGCCCGCGTCCGGTCTGAACCCGGCGGGCCACGGCTTCCGTTCAGCGTGGCGAATCCCGGCCCGCACACCGCTGCGGCCGCCCGCATCCGGCCCGAACGGGAGTGACGAACGTGACCAGTACGGTGAAACGGCGGCGGACCACCCTGGTCTGCACCGCGGCGGCCCTCGGCCTCGCCGTGGCCGGAGCCCTCGCGGTACTGGCCCCACCGCCGTCGCCCAACCCCGTCCAGGCGCACCCGGTGGAGCGGACGGAACCCGCGGTGGCGTACGACCCGGCGCAGCGGCCTTCGGGCACCTCACGCAGCGGGGTCCGGGCACTGCTGCCCGGAGCGGGCGCCCCGGCCGACGCGGCCCTCCTCGCGGACGGGCAGGGCCCGCGGTGACCGAACAGCACAGCGGCTCGCCCGACACCCCACCGCCCGCCACCGGCCTGCAACTGCCGTGGGTGAACGCCGAACCGGTCGCCCCCTCGGGCCCGGGCTCCGCCGAACGGCTGCGCACCGCCCTGCGCCAGGCCAGGCAGCGCGCCGCCGGGCTCGGCACGGCCGCCCGCACCGCGGCCGCCCGCCGGATCGCCACCCGGCCGGCGCTCCGGCTCCCGGCCCGCCGCCCACTCGGACCGGGCACCCGCAGGCCCTGGGACGCCCGGCGCGTCACCATGGTGGCGGCGATGGGCTGTGGGGCGGTCCTGCTGCTGCTCGCCCCCTTCCTCAAACCCGACGCCACCCCCGGCGACCCCGCCGCCGCGACCGCACCCGACGCCAGCTCCTCACTGGGCAGCCACGGCCGGCACCGCCCCGCCCCCACCGACCCGCCCACCACGGCCGGCGTCACGCCCACGGAAACCCCCAGCCCCACGGCCACCGAGTCGACACCCCCCTCCCCGACGGCCGACCCCACCACGACACCGCCGCCCCCGGCCACCCGACCCACCACCAGCGCCGCCCCGCAGGCCGCCCCGCCCCCGGCCCCGGCCGCACCACCCGCCGCGCCCGCCCAGCCCGCACCCGCCGCACCGGCCCCGCAGCCCGCCTTCCAGGCCGTGGCCGGCTTCGGCTGCTCAGGCCCCGGCGGCCACTTCCAGGAGGTCGGGGCGTTCCGCCAGGGAACGGACGGCTGGGTGACCGTCAACAGCGGCGGCCTCACCGGCGACTCCTGCGACGGTCGCTACGAGGCGGTGCCCATGTCCGGTGACAGGAACAAGGACGACAACAGCACCTACGCCCTGTGGACCTTCGACGTCGGCGCGGCGGCCACGAGCTGCGGCGTCTCGGTGTACGTCCCCGCCTCCGGCTCCATCCAGCAGGTCGGCGGCGCGCCCGCCTACTACACGGTGGCCGGGACCGCGGGAGCCGACCTGGGCTCCTTCACCGTCGACCAGATCGGCCACCGCGGCAGCTGGGTCGAGGCAGGAACGTTCCGCCCCACCGGCGGCTCCCTGGTCATCCGCCTCCACAACCGCGGCCAGGACTGGACCGGCTCCGGCCAGCCCACCCACGCCCACATCGCCGCCGCCCCCGTACGCGTCACCTGCCGGCCGTGACCTGAAGAGGCCGCCCCGGCCGCGAAACGGCCGGGGCGGCCCGTGCAGTCACACCGCGCCGAACTCACCACTACGAACGGCGGCGACGAAGGCCGCCCAGGCCTCAGCCGGGAAGACCAGAGCCGGCCCCCCGGAATCCTTGGAGTCACGGACAGGGACAACGCGGACAGAATCGACCAAGTTGCCCGCAACCTCGACGCAATCGCCGCCGTTGCTGCTGTACGAGGATTTGAACCAACTCGGTTCGGCGATCACGGCAGTTCCTCTCTTAGCTGGCTGATCCGGGCCACAGACTCCGCCTGCGAGAGTGCGAGGGCCTGTAGCTGATAGTAGGCCGTGAGCGTAGGCCGAACCGCGTCGCTGTCCCGCTCCAAGTGCCCCTGCTGTGCAGACTCCGCGTAGGACATCAGGGATCGGTTGGCGAGAGTGAGGATGTTCACCGGAAGGTCGAACGGCCTTGCTTCGCCTATGGCGTACGGAGCCACCTGGAGCACCGTGTGCGGCATCCTGGCGAACTCCACCAGGTGATCCAGTTGAGCGGCCATCACTTCAGCCCCGCCTACCGGACGCCGGATACAGCTCTCGTCCAACACCGCATGAATCACCGGTGAGGGTTCGCGGCGGAGGTTTGCCTGTCGCCGAGCCAAGTACGCCACCCTCTCGTCGGCCTGCTGCTGAGTGATGTTGTCCCGTTCAACGGCAGCCGTCGCGATGGCTCGTGCATAGGCCATGGTCTGGAGCAAGCCCGGCACGATGCCGAGCGTGAACAACCGCACCTCGGTGGCCTTTGACTCCTGCGCGACATAGTCGGGGAAGCCTTCGAGAATCGCCGAGTCCTTGTAATCGAGCGCCTTCCGCGCAAAGACCCGGTCCAACCCAAATGCCTTGTCAAGTTCGCGTGCAAGGCGAGCGGTTGGGGGGCGCCGACCAGTTTCCACGGCTGACACATGCGTTGGCGAATAACCAATCGCAAGTGCCACGTCGTCCTGGGTCCAGCCTCGCTCCTCGCGCAAGCCTCGAAGAAAGATGCCGAACTTCGCCGAAGGGCCAGAGTCGGGGCTCAGCTCAACCTTGTTCACAGGCACCTCTCCAAGCACGTCTGACAGGTTGAAGGGATCCCAAGCCTAGAGGACAGTTGGCGCTCACGGTAGCCGTTTCACTACGGAGAGGAGCGGGCGTTGATGTCGCGCCGGAACCAAGTCGAGGTCGCCCCCAAGGACACCGAGCGCTTCACGGTGGTGATCTACCTCGCCAAGACGAGTGTCGCGTTCCCCGAGTTGGAGATGCGGAGCTGTGAGGACTACGCGCTCGCCTTCGGATGGCAGGTCTCCCTGACCATCGTGGACGACGATTTGGAGAAGTGCCCGGAGCAGCGCCCCCTCCTCCGGGCCGCGCTGCAGACCATCAAGGACAAGAGCGCCGGTGCGATCCTGATCGCGTCCCAGGCGACCGTCTCCCCCATCGACGGCGAGTACCGCGAGTTCGCCAGGCAGGTCGAGAGGGCCGGCGGCTTCGTCCAGGTGACCCGCCGATGAGCACCGAACCGACGCCCCGACAGGAGCGCTACGAAATCCACCTGATCGACGCCAAGAGCCCGCACTTCCGTCTGCTGGAGTGCTGGGCCCTCTGGGACCGCGACCGGCACCAGCACGTTCATGTGCCGGGTTCCTCGGAGCGGATCATGCGCTTCTACACCCAGGCCGCCGCCGAGGCGTTCCTCCGCTACGCGCCCGATGACGCGTTCTGAACGGCCCGAGGGCACCCGGTCTCGGGCCCGTCCCGCGACGCGCGGGGCGGGGCCGCTCCATTCGTCCCCTTCTGCGCGCCAACCTGCCGCTATATACCCCGAGTCGAGCACCGGTGCCCCTTGCTACGGTGGCCAGATGGCATCGGTCAGGAACTTCCAGGTCACCATCGACTGCACGGACCCCGTGCGCCTCGCCCACTTCTGGGCCGAGGTGTTGGGGTACGTCGCGTCGCCTCCGCCGGAGGAGTCCGAGGAGCCGGTGAACTGGTTCGCCTGTACCGATCCGTCAGGTGTCGGCCCGCGAGTGCTCTTTCAGCGCGTTCCCGAGGGCAAGGTCGTGAAGAACCGGGTCCACCTCGACGTCCGGGTGGGCACCGGGCTCGTGGGCGAGGAGCGGCTCGCCGCGCTCGAATCCGAGTGCGCCCGGCTGGTCGCCCTCGGCGCGGTGCGCGGCACCCTGCTGCTGGCCGACGGCCAGAACGAGTCGTGCCAGGGGATGCAGGACATCGAGGGCAACGAGTTCTGCCTCGACTGAGCAGCACCCCTGCCGGTTTCGGCCCCGTCCTGCGATCCGCGGGACGGGGCCGTTCGATGTTGCCGGTCCTCCAGCGATCATGGCCGACATGAGCGACCGGTTCGAGAAGGACAGTAGTGATTCCCCGCCGAGGTGGGCCGAGGAGGTGAGCCTTCGGACCGTGGACCCGGACGGCGTCCTTCGGCCCGTCGTCATTCGCCTCGGTCCGCCGGCCGCCACCGTCGTCGCGCTGCTCGACGACGGCTCGCCGACCGAGATCAGCGGGACCGACTACCTTGACTGCCTCACCCGGATTCGCCGCCGACTGGAACAGGACGGCCGGCTGCTGTGCTGCCAGGGGGCCCGTCCCGGTGTCCACGCTTCCGGGCAGCTGCGCCAGTTCACCAGCGGGCGGAGGCGTACGTCCACGATCCGAACGCCAGGGGCGCGGCCCTCACGACCGTCGACGTCTTCGATCCGGCACGGCCCGAGGAGGTCGTGAGTCTCGACGAGCAGCGCGCGGCCTTCTTCCGCCTCTGGAAACTTCCCAATCCCGGTGTCAAGCAGGTCTAGGCCCTGTTGGGCCGATCTCGGAGTGTGGGATCATGCCATCCATGACTTGCATCCGAAGGGGCCGTGCCGCGTAGAACACCAGCTGCGCTTCGGCCGCGTGCACGCGACTGGGGAAGGCCTTGGGTGCGGTATCGCGATGTCCCAGGTCTTTCGGGAGCGGCGAACGCCGCAGTCCGTGTGCTTGAGCGGGAGCGGTTGTCTCCGGGCATCGTGTCGGTGGCGCTGAGCGTGTGGTCCGTACGCGTCTACGGCACCCAGCGCCGGTGGAGGCAGTGGGAGGCCGAGTTCACCTGCCCGTGCTGTGGTGCGGGGTGGGCTCGCGACATGCTGGAAGCGGCTCTGTTCATGCTTCCGCCACGAGCTGCTGGCGAGCTCCGGGTGCAGACGGATCGCCTGGACGCGGTGCTTCTCGGACGAACGCATCATGAGCCGACGTCAGACTCAGAGTTGGCGTGGTGGCATCGCAGGTGCTGACGGGACCGTGGCGTTCGAGCAAGATCACTCGCCAAGACGAGCGGGATCAACAAGCTGTTGCTGAACGGGGGAGGCATGGCTTGGAAGGGCAATTTGTCCCGGATCATGGCCCACAGAACGTTCGTCCGACGTCGGGCGAGAGCGAGTACGGCCTGCTTGTGTCCCTTCCCTTCACCGCGCTTTCGGTCGTAGAACGCCTTCGACACTGGGCAGAAGAAGACGGCCACCTGCGCGGACAGGTAGAGGGAGCGTTGGAGGCCCCGGTGGTAGCGCCGGGGCCGGCGGAGGTTGCCGCTGACGCTGCCGGAGCCCCAGGGGACCGGCGCGAGGCCGGCGAAGCCGGCCAGTCGGTCGGCGCTGCCGAAAGCACTCAGGTCGCCGCCGGTCGCGGCGATGAACTCGGCGCCGAGGGTGGGGCCCATGCCGGGCAGGCTCAGGATCACCTCGGCGTCCTGGTGCTGGCGGAAGCGGGCCTCGATCCGGGCGTCCAGCTCGGCGACCTCCGCGTTGTGGGCCTCCACGATCTTCGCCAGCCTGGCCACGAGCTCGGCCGCCAGCGCCTCGCCGGGCAGGGAGGTCAGCGGGGCCTTGGCGGCTTCGACGGCCCTGTGCGCGAGCGCGGCGGCGCCCCGGATCTTGCGGTCCCTCAGCCAGGTCTCCAGCCGCTTGGCGCCCAGCCGGCGGATGGCGGCCGGTGTCTGGTACTCGGTCAGCAGGGCCACGGGGCCCTTCTTGGTGAGGTCCAGGGCCCGTTCCAGGGCGGGGAGGCGTCCCCGGTATCGGCGGCCCCGTCCTGCGGATCGCAGGACGGGGCCGCCGTGTCCTACTGCGACTCCTCCGTGGTGCGGCGGCGACGGCCGCCGACCATGCCGAAGCCGCCGCCGATCAGCAGCAGCGCGCCGGCTCCGGCGACGATCACGCTGGTGGCGCTGCCGCCGCCGGTGGAGGCGAGGGGCTGGCCGTGGGCGTCCGTGCTGGGGGTGGGGGTGGCCGCGGGTGCGGCGGCCACGGCTGCGGCCGCGGGGGTGGTCGGTGCTGCGGTGGGGCTCGCCGCCGGTGCCGCGGTGTCGGCGGGCGACGCGGGGGCCGTGTCCGCCGTGGTGGGGGTGGTCGCCGGTGCCGGGGCCTGGGTGGTGGGGGTCGCCACCGGTGCCGGGGTGCGGGTCTGGGGCGGGGCCGACGTCGGGGCCTGGGTCGGCTGTTGGGTCGGCTGCTGGGTGGGGCGCGACGTGGTCGGCTGGCCGGTCGGCGCCGAGGTCCCGGTCGCGGCCGGAGTGGTCGCGGTCGCCGTGACCACCGGGGCGGCCGTCGGGGAGCAGTCCGCCGTGGGGGTCTGGGTGCCGGTGGCGGCCGGGGTCGTGGGCTTGGGGGTCTTGGTCTTCGACTTGGTGGGTGACGGGTGCTCGGTGGGGTCGGCGGGCTGGGCGGTGGTGACCTTCGGCGCCGGGCTGTCGTCGCCGGAGTCGTCCGAGTCGTCGGAGCCGTCCGCCGGTGCCGTGCCCGTCGCGTGCTTGGCCTCCACCGCCGTCTGGCGCCGGCTCTCCGAGGCGCTCGCCTCAGGCGAGGCGGGCGTGCGCGTCTCGGCGTCGCGCCGCGTGCTGGCCGACGGCGAGGCGGTGGCCGTGGCCGTGGCCACGACGGTGGCCGTGGGCACCGGGCTCGGGCACTGCGCGGCGCCGTCCGAGGGCTTGGAGTCGAGGTGGTACCCGGCCACGATCCTGGTGAACTCGTACGGGCTCTGCTGGATCCCGCCGCACTTGGACGCGGCGTCCTTGGAGAACGCCCCGCCGCAGGCGCGGTCCCGGTTGACGGCCCAGAAGGTGAAGCGGGCGAGGTGGTGGGCGGCCGCGAAGTCCCGCATGGCCTGGAAGTCCGCCGGGGAGACGACCTCGTCCGGGGAGTCGCTGTGCCCGTTGATGGAGGACAGCCCCGCGTGCCGCCAGGCGGTGTCCTGGTCGTAGCCGTAGGCCTTGACGAGGGTCTGCTGGAGCCCGGTGAGGGCGGCCTTGGTGGCGTCGACCATGGTGCCGTTGTGGCGGTCGAAGTCGAAGGGCATGACCACCCAGCCGTCCACCTCCAGACCGGCCTTGGCGGCCTTGGCGATGAGGTCGGTGCCGTCGGCGTCGGGGCCGTTCTCCTCGGCACTGAAGGTGACGTAGACCTTCAGGCCCGGGTTCTTGGTCTTGACGGTCTTGAGCGCGTCGACGACCCGCTGCCGGGATTCGGCGCCGGTCAGCTCGGTGCTCTCGATGTCGACGTCGATCGCCTTCAGCTGGTAGGCGTCGATCACCTTCTGGTAGGCCGCGGCGAGTTGGGCCGCGTCGGCGCACTTCTCGCCGAGCTTGGCGCCGTCCCAGCCGCCGAAGGAGGCGACCACGTCGCCGCCGGCGGCGCGGATGGCGCGGATCTTCGTCTCCTCGTCGCTGCCGGTCAGCGCGCGTTTGCCGTCCCAGGCGGGCTCGCAGCCGCCCTCGCCCGCGAGCAGGAAGGCCAGGGTGAACTGCCGGATGCCGGTGGCCTTCATCACCTCGACGGGGTCCTGGGCGTCGCCCGAGTCGCCCCAGCCCAGGTACTCGTAGACGGCGTTGAGGCCGACCGGGTCGGTGGCGGCGGCCGGGGCGTCGTTCTGGGCGACGATCAGGACACCGCCGGCCGCGAGCGCGGTGGCGGCGGCGGCGATCCGCCGACGGCGGCTGAGCCGGTGTTTGGACATGGCAGGGATCTCCTGGGCTGGGAAGCGGACGGGGCCGAGAGCGGACGGGGCCGGCCCCGCCGCCGTTGCCCCGGTCCCGCCCGGGGCCGCGGGTGCGGGGCCGGTTCGAGGCGCCCCCGCGTACGGCGGCGGGTGCACGGCCCCTGGGCCCCAAGGGTCACCGCCTCGTGCAGGGGGTCCTCGGCGAGGGACACGGAATGGCACCCCCGCCCGGTTCACCGCGGCGTCGACCGGTCCGGCGTCCCGTCAACTGCCGGGCGCCCTGCAGCTCTGGGCCCCCTACGGAGACCAGGGACAAGGGCGGCGCGGCTCACGCGTCCGCCGCGATCCCCTGCCTGGGTATGCCCGGCCGCCCGGTCCGGGCGTCGGCGGCCGTTCCCTGCCGGGGGACGCCCGGGCGCGGCTCCGCGGGGGCGCCGTGCACCAGTTCCTCCAGCAGCCGGTCCAGGGGGTCCGCCGTCACGGGCTCGGCGGCCGGCGGTTCCCCTGCCGCGGGCTCTGCCGCGGCACGGTCGGCGGCCTCGCCCGAGGCCTCGTTCCGGAAGCCTTCGAGGGTCCGGCTCAGCCGGTCCACCAGCCGGGCCCGCCCGGAGTCCGCGGCCCGCTCGACGTCCACGGCCGGTTCGACGTCCACGGACTGCCCGGACTGCCCCGAGAGCCCCGAGAGCCCGGAGAGCCCGAGCCGCCCCGCCGACCCGGAGTGCGCCCCCTGCTCGGGGACGGTCGGCTCGGGCACCTGACGGACCAGTTCGTCGACGAGTCGGCGGGCCAGCTCCAGTGCCTGCCCGGCGGTCTCCAGCGCGCGGGCGGAGACGCCCTGCACCGGGACGGCGACCGTCACGCAGTCCAGGGCCGCGCCCGCCGCCCGCACCACGTGGTCGAGCAGCCGCCGGGTGGCGGCCATCCGTTCCGGGCAGGGCAGTTCGGCGGCCAGTTCGACGGCGTAGAGGCGGGCGAGGCGATCGACCTGGAAGAGCCCCGGCAGGGCCTCCAGGACGAGGTGCGCCGCGTCCAGCTCGGCGAGCAGTTCGCGGGCCCGGGCGGGCGAGGCGCCGGTCAGCGCCGCGGCGTCGCCGCTGTCGAGGGTCTCGCCGGGGTGCAGTCCGGACAGGGCGAACAGGCGCCGGGCGTCCTCGGGCAGGACGCGGACGCTGCGGCCGAGGGCCGTCGCCATGCCGAGCGCACCGCCGGTGGCGAGTGCGGCGAGGCCGGTGTGCCGGTCCGACATCTCCTCGGCCAGGTCGTTCAGCGACCAGGCGGGCCGGGAGGCCAGCCGGGCGCCGGCGACCCGGAGGGCCAGCGGCAGCCGGTCGCACAGGGCGGCGAGCCGCCGGGCGGCGCACGGCTCGGCCGCGACGCGCTGCGGTCCGGCGACCCGGGCGAGGAGGTCGACGGCCTCGTCCTCCGGCAGGCCGGCGAGGGGCAGCGGGATGGCGGCCTCGCGCACCACCAGGTCGGTCAGCCGGGAGCGGCTGGTGACGACGACCACCGGCTCGGGCGCCGCGGGCAGCAGCGGCTCGACCTGTTCGGCGGAGCGCGCGCCGTCGAGGACGAGCAGCAGCCTGCGCCCCTCCGTCAGGGTGTGGAAGAGCTCGGCGGCCCGGGAGGTGTCCTCGGGCACCTCCTCGGCCGGGACGCCCAGCGAGCCGAGCAGGGTGGCGAGCGCCTCGGCGGGGGTGAGCGGCTCCTCCTCGCCGAAGCCCCGCAGGTTCAGGTGGATCCGGCCGTCGGGGAAGCGGTCGGCGTGGGCGTGCGCCCAGTGCAGGACCAGGCTGCTCTTTCCGGCTCCGGCGACCCCGGTGACCAGCACCGGCCGGCCCTCGGCGCGCAGCGTCGCCTCGTCCAGCTGCCGCAGTTCCGCGGCGCGGCCGACCAGGCCGACGCCCAGCCGCGGCAGCGCGCCACCGCGCGGCAGGGCGCCGTGCCGCGGACCGCCGTACGGCGGTGCGCCGTGCCGCAGTGCGCCGGCCAAGACCGTGCCGGCGCCGCCAGTGCCGCCGGTGCCGCCAGTGCCGCCGGTGTCGTCGGCGCCGCCGGCCACCGCGTCCAGGGCTTCGCCCGCCTCGCGCAGCGGCCGGCCCGGGGTACGGCCGTGGGCGGCGAGCCGGGCCAGGGCCCGCTGGTGGGCGAGCCGGGCGTCGGCGGTGCGGCCGGCCTGGTGGAGGCAGCGGGTCAGCAGGGCGGCGGCCTCCTCCCGCAGCGGGTCGGCGGTGACGGCGGCCTGTAGGTCGGTGAGGGCTTCAGCGCCGCGGCCCGCGGTCAGCAGTCGCCCGGCGAGGGCTTCGGCGGCGCGGATCCGCGCGGTGTCGAGCCGTCGGCCGGTGGTCTCGGTGAGGGTGCGCGAGCCGCAGTCCGTCAGCGCCGGTCCGTCCCACAGGTCGAGGGCCTCGCGCAGCAGTCCGATGGCGCGCTCGGCGTCGGCGGCCTCCTCGGCGGCGGCCGTCAGGCGTTCGAAGTGGGTGGCGTCGACCGACTCGGGCTCGCCGACCAGGACGTAGCCCTGGGGCCGGGTCAGCAGGCTGAGGCCTTCGCCGAGTCCGCGCCGGACGGCGGAGACGTGGCCCTGGAGCGCGGCCCGGGCGGTCGGCGGCGGTGCGCCGTCCCACACCGTGTCGAGCAGCCGGTCGACGGCCACGGGGTGGTTCAACTCGCTCGCGAGCAGGGCGAGTACGGCCCGGCGGCGGGCGCCGGCCACGACGACCGGGCGCCCTTGTTCGCAGCGGACTTCGACTCGGCCGAGCAGCCGGACGCGCACACTCTCTCCTGACCGCCTGAGGACTGGGTGGGGCGGGACGGGCTGGCCGGAACCAGACGGACTGGGTGGGACTGGCCGAGGATATGAAGGTGTTCGATCTTCGTCCAAGCCCCCGGAGGGAATGGTAAGGAAACCCAACTAGCATGCCGCGCTTCGGTATTGACTACCGGAACCACCGGTGGGCAATACCCAAGCTTCGTGCGGAGTTCACCCACTGCTCATCATGGACACGGCATCCCCGCGACCCGGAAGGCCTCCGGACACCTCTAGTGACGCGCGTAGAATTACCGTATGTAAGGAATGATTAAATAGCCGCTCGGCGAAACCGCCGGTCGTCGAACCCATGGGGAGCACATGCGCATCCGGCTGCTCGGGCCCACCGAACTCAGGGCCGCCGACGGCCGGACGATCCCCGTGTCGGGGGCCAAGCGCCGGGGCGTACTGGCCCTGCTGGCCCTGGAGTTCGGCCGCGTCGTGCGCGTCGAACGCTTCTACGACCTGCTCTGGGACGAGACCCCGCCCGCCCAGGCCAAGGCCGTGGTCCAGGGTCACGTCGCCGCGCTGCGCAAGCACGTGAACGGCACCTCCCTCACCCTGGAGACCCAGGCCTCCGGCTACCTCCTCAACGGCGACCCGGAGGCGGTCGACGTCCACCGCTTCCGCGCGCTCACCGCCCGGGCCGGCGAGGAGCCGGACGGCGCGACGGCGGCCGCCCTGTTCGGCGAGGCCCTCCGCCTCTGGGAGGGCGACGCGCTCGCCGACCTGCCCGACACCGAACTGCGGCGCGACCTGGCGGACCGGCTGGACCGCGCCCACGAGCAGGCCGTGCACGACTGGGCCGAACGGCTGCTGCGCATCGGTCAGGGCAGCGCCGCCCTCCCGGTGCTCGAACAGCTGCTGCACACCGAATGGCTCCAGGAGCCGACCGCCGCCCTGCTGGTCCGCTGCCTGCACCAGGCCGGGCGCCCGGCCGAGGCCCTGCGGCTCTACCACCGGGCGCGCAGCGGGCTCGCCGCCGAACTCGGCCTGCGTCCCGGCCCGGCGCTGCAGGCCGCCCTGGCCACGGTGCTCGCCGACGAACGCGCCACGGCGGGCCCCGGCCGCGCCACGGAGCCCGGCCGCGTCCCCGAGCAGGGCCGCACCCCCGAGCACGGCCACGCCCCGGACCGCCTGGAGCCCACCCGCCGCCAGGACCGGCCACCGGCCCCGCCCGCCCCGGCCGTCAGCGCCGACACCGACACCGACACGGACACCCCCACCGCCGCCCGCCCCGCCGTGAGCCCGCTGCCCCGCCGCACGCCCGGATTCGTCGGCCGGGCCGCCGAGTTGGACTGGCTCGACCAGGCCTGCGGCACCGAACGCCCCGACCACGCGCTGGCCGTGGTGGTGGGCGCGGCCGGCGCCGGCAAGACCGCCACCGTGGTGCGCTGGGCCCACACCGCCGCCACAGGCTTCCGCGACGGCCACCTCCACCACGACCTGCGGGGCTTCGACCCGGCCTGCCCCAGCGACCCGGCCGAGGTGCTGGGCCGCTTCCTGCGGGCGCTCGGGCTGGCCGAGGCCGAGATCCCCGAGGACCGCGTCCGGCGCGGCGCGCTCTACCGGGCGCTCACCGCCGACCGCGAGCTGCTGGTGCTGCTCGACAACGTGCGCAGCGCCGCCGACGTCACCGAACTGCTGCCCGCCGGGCCGCGCAGCGCGACGGTGGTGACCAGCCGCAACACCCTGGAGGACCTGGTCGTCTCCGAGGGGGCGGCCCTGCTGCGGCTGGAGGCGCTGCCCGAGACCGACGCGCTCGACCTGCTCGGCCAGGTCCTCGGCGAGCGGCGGCTCGCCGAGGAGCCGGCCGCCGCCCGCCGGCTGGCCGAGCTGTGCGACCACCTGCCGCTCGCGCTGCGGATCGCCGCGGCCCGGCTGGCCGCCCAACCGGCCTGGACCGTCGGCCACCTGGTCGCCGAGGTCGAGGACGAGCGCACCCGGCTGCCGGCCCTGGACGCCCACGGCGGTGTGAGCGTGCGCTCGGCGCTCAACCTGACGCTGCGCCTGCTGCCGCCGGCCGCGGTCCGGCTGGTCGCCCTGCTGGCCGTGGCGCCCGGGCCGGAGATCGACGTACCGACCGCGGCCGCGCTGCTCGCCGCGCCGCCGGGCGAGGCCCGCCGGGCGCTCGGCACCCTGACCGCCCATCACCTGCTCACCGAGACGGCCCCGGGCCGCTACGGCCGCCACGACCTGATCCGGCTCTACGGCCGGGAGCTGCTGGACGCCGATCCGCCGGCGAACCGGCACCGGGCGCTGGTCCGGCTGCTCGACTACTACCTGGCCGCCGCCATGGCCGGTGCCTGCCTGCTCCAGCCGCACCTGACCGAGTTCGAGCGGCCGGTCGGGTTCCCGCCGCCGGTGCTGCCCGACCTGCCGGACGTGCGCTCGGCCCTGGAGTGGTTCCGCGCCGAGGAGCCCGCCGTCCGCGCGCTGGTGGCCGCCGCCACCGGGGCCGGCGAGGACGAACGGGCCTGGCAGCTGGCCTTCCTCGCCAACTGCCTCTACTTCGGGTCGGGCCGGCTCACCGACCGGCTCGACTGCCTGCGGCACGGGCTGTCCGCGGCCACCCTGACCGGGGACCCGGTGGCGACGGCCCTGCTGGAGGCCGCCACCGCGCGGGCGCTCAGCGGCAAGCGGCGCCCGGCGGAGGCGCTGGTCCTCGCCCGCCGGGCGCACGACCGCACCCGCGACCACGACGGGGCCGCGCAGATCTACACCATGGGCGTGCTGGTGGTGGCGCTCGCCGACCACGGCGACCTGGCCGACGCCCGGCGGCTCTCGGAGGCGACCGTGCGCCGGATGGGCGAGCTGGGCCTGGACCAGGCCGGCGCCACGGTGCTGAGCAACGCGGCGACCCTGGCGAACCTCGGCGGCGACGGGCGGACGGCGCTGCGCCACGCCCGCGAGGCCCGTCGGCTGCTGGCCCCGCACCCGCACGCCACCTTCCACCTGCTCGCCCTCGTCGAGGAGGCGCAGGCGCTGCGGCTGCTCGGCCTGGTCGAGGAGTCGGAGCAGGCCTGGAGGGAGGCGGCGGCCCGCTGCCGGGCCAGTGCGGCCCGCCACCTGGAGGCGGCCGTCGAACAGCGCTGCGCCGACTTCCTGCTGTCCACCGGACGGCCGGCCGAGGCGGCGGCGCGGCTGCGCACGGCCGTGGCGCTGTACGGGGAGCTCGGCGACACCGGGAGCGTCGCCGAGCTCGGGGCGCGGGTCCGCGTGATCGAGGCGGAGCTGCCGCCGCGGGACGGGCCCGACGGGGAACTCCCGCCCCGGAGCGCGCCCGAGGGGGAGTTCCCGGCTCAGACCGCGACCGGGAGGATCCCCCGGGCCGCCAGGATCGGCCGCAGCGCCCGCACCGCGTAGAAGTTGCGGGACTTCACCGTCCCCACCGGCACGCCGAACGCCGACGCCACCTCGGCCGTCGAACGGCCGTTCAGGTGCAGTTCCACCAGCACGTCGCGGTGGTGCGGCTGCAGCTCCGCCATGGCCGTCGCCAGGTCGCGGGCCGCGATCACGTCCTCGTACGGGTCGTGGGTCCCGGCGTACTCCTCGACGGAGCCGGTCCCGACCTCGCGGGCCCGCGCGGAGGCGGTCCTGAAGTGGTCGATGGCGATCCGCCGGGCCACCGTGAACAGCCACGGGCGGCTCTCCTCGACGCCGCGTTCGATCGCGGCCGGGTTCTGCCAGGCCCGCAGGAAGGTCTCCTGCAGGATGTCCTCGGCCTTGCCCCGGTCACCGCTGGTGACCCGGAGCATGGCGCGCAGCAGGCCCGGCCCGTGCACGCGGTACAGCTCCGCCAGGGTGTCCTGGTCCAGGGTCGGGCGGCCCTGGACGGGGTGTTCGGCGCGCTGCTGGGCGCCTTCGGGTGAAGCGGCGGCATCCTCGGCCACGGCGCTGTCCTTCGCTCCGGTACGACGGCATCGGCGGGCAGCCGCGGGGACTTCTTCGTGGTGGGCCCCGGTGCCCCGCCCTGACGGGAGAACCGTCCCAGCCGCCGCCAACGTCCGCCCAACGGCCGCGGCGGCTCCCGCGTTGGCGGTCGTTGGTACCCGTTGGGTCCCGTTGGGTCCCGTTGGCGTCGGAGAGCGCCGGTGGTTCAGACCCGGGCCGCGAGTGCCGCGGTGAGCCGCTCGACGCCCTCCTCGCCGAACCGCAGCACCAGGATCGCGACCCACTCGGCCAGTTCGGCGCGCTCCCGCTCGGACCAGGTCGGGGCCGAGGGGTGCTCGTCGACCACCAGGACGCGGGCCAGCACCAGGTGGTCGGCGCCGGGCGTCGGCCGGGCCCCGGCCAGTCCGCGCAGGGCCAGCCGCCGGGCGGTGGCGACGACCTCCCGGGCGGCGGCCTCGGGGACGACCCACGCGGCCGGGAGGGCCGCGGCGGGGCGCTGGGCGCCGGTGGACGGGACGGCCGCCGGCTCGGCCTCGTCGGCCAGCCAGGAGGCGATCAGCCGACGGGCCGTCGCCTCGTCGTCCCGCCCCTGCCCGTCCTGTCCGTCCTGCCCGTGCCCGCCTCGTCCGTACCCGTCCCGACCGTCCGTCATGGCCCAGAGTCTCTCACCATCGCGGTCCACCAGCGTGGTTGCCATCGGAGTCCACCTCACCCGTCCGCCCGGGTCCTGGACCCGGGCCGCTCACCTGTCGTGTGGTTGAACGGAAAACGTGCTCGCAGATGTTCAACCCGGCGACACATTCCCTTACGGGACGTCCTGCGGGCCGGGCGGCGTACGCCCGCGGCGGGCCGTCAGCCGGCGGCGCGGCCCGCCCGGCGGTGGCCGAGCCGCGCGGTCAGGCCGCCGAAGGCCACCAGCAGGACCACGCCGGTGCTGCCGCCCGCCACCGCGAGGGCCCGCCAGGCCCTGGAGCGGTCCGGCCCCGGATCGACCCGCACCGGGGAGCCGGGGTCGGCCGCCCGGGCGCCGGCGGGCCAGGAGGCGGTGACGGCGGCGACCGGGTCGACCACCCCGTACCCCACCGCGGCGTCCGGCAGCCGGGTGCCGGGGTGGTAGGCGGTCGCCTCCAGGCGCCGGGTCAGCTGCTCCGGGGTCAGCTCGGGCCGCAGTGCCAGCACCAGGGCCGCCGCACCGGCCACGTGGGCGGTGGCGCAGCCGGGGCCGGAGGCGGTGAACAGGCCGCCGCCGGGCCCGGTGGCGGTCACGCCCTCGCCCGGGGCGGCCAGGTCGACGCGCCCCTCCAGGCCGCCGCCGGACGGGCCGTTCGGGCCGGTGGAGGCCACCGCGAGCACCCCCGGGTAGGAGGCGGGGAACACCGGCGAGCTGGTGCTGCGGCCGTCCGGGGCCGCGGGGGCGACGACCAGGGCGCCGTGCGCCGCCGCGTACTTGACCGCCTCGCCGAGGGCGTCGCCGGGCCCCGGGACGGGCACCTCGACGGCGATCACCCGGGCGCCCTTGTCGACGGCGGCGCGGATCCCGCCGCCCAGCAGGTCGGGGGTGGTGGCGCCGGCGTCGTCGGTGACCGCGACCGCCAGGACGCGGGCCTCGGGGGCGAGGCCGGAGGGGCCCGTGTCGGCGGTGCGGCGGCCCGCCACCAGGGCGGCGGCGAAGGTGCCGTAGCCGACGCAGTCGCGGCCCGCGTCGCCGGTGCCGTAGAGCCGGGGCCCGAGCTGCAGCCGCCCGGCCAGGGCGGGCAGCGCCGCGTCCACCCCTGAGCCGACCACCGCGACCGTGACGCCGGCGCCCCGGCTGAGCGGCCAGGCGTCCTCCGGGCGCAGCGCGGCCTGGGCCCAGCCGGCCGTGTCGGCTGGGCGCTCGGAGGGCTTCAGGCAGCCGTTCTTCTGGACGTCCTGGCGGGTCTGGGCGAGCAGCGGCGGCGGCTCCGCAGCGGGCGCCGCCGGGGCGCCTGGCACCGGGGCAGCGGCCGGCGGGGCACCGGGTGCCGGGGCGCCGGGCGCCGGTGTGGCCGCCCCGGCGGGCGGGGCGGCGCAGGCCAGCAGCGCGCCGGCCAGCGCGGCCCCCGCCCAGCGACGCCCGGTCATACCGCGCTGCCCGACCGCGCCGGGGCGAGGTCCTGCGGCAGGAGCAGGCTGAGCTCGGCCAGGTCGGAGACGTCGAGCCGGCTGAGCCGGCCGGCCTGCCGGGTGATCATGCCCTCCAGGGTCTGCCGGGCGGTGCGGCCGTTGCCGAAGGTGCGGTCACGGGGCATCCCGGCGAAGGCCGCGCCGAGGGCGTCGACGGTCTCCGGGGCGAGGACGTAGCCGGCCTTCTCGGCGTGCAGCCCGACGATGGTGACCAGTTCCTCGTCCGTGTAGTGCTCGAACTCGACCTGCCGGGAGAAGCGCGAGGCCAGGCCCGGGTTGGAGGCGAGGAAACCGCGCATCTCCTCCTCGTAGCCGGCCACGATCACCACCACCTCGTCGCGGTGGTCCTCCATCAGCTTCATCAGGGTGTCCACGGCCTCCTGGCCGAAGTCGTTGCCGGCGCCGCCCCGGGGGGTGAGGGTGTACGCCTCGTCGACGAAGAGCACGCCGCCGCGGGCCCGCTCGAAGGCCTCCTTGGTGAGCTGCGCGGTGTGGCCGACGTACCGGCCGACCAGGTCGGCGCGGGCGGTCTCGACCAGCTGGCCGCCGGGCAGCACGCCCAGTTCGGCCAGCAGCCGCCCGTACAGCCGGGCGACGGTGGTCTTGCCGGTGCCGGGCGGGCCGGCGAAGACCAGGTGGTGGCTGATGGCGGCGGTCGGCAGCCCGGCCTCCTCGCGGCGGCGCACCTGGGTGATCAGGTTGACGAGGTCCTCGACCTGCTCCTTGGCGGCGGGCAGGCCGACCATGGCACGCAGCTCGTCCAGGATGACGGCGCTGTCCGCGGCAGCCCGCGGCCCGGCGGCCTCCTGCCCGGTGTCCTCGGCGACCAGCACCGCGAGGTCGGCGTCGGTGATCTCGGGCAGCCGGGCCAGCCGGGTGGCCTGACGGTCCACCATCTCCTCGAAGACCTTGCGGGCGGCGCGGCCGTTGCCGAAGTCGGCGCCCTTGGGCATCCGGTCGAACAGCTCGGTGAGCGCCTCCCGGGTGCCGTCGGCCAGCTCGTAGCCGTGGCCGACGGCGGCCCGCTCGACGATGGTGACCAGTTCGTCGACCTCGTAGTTGGCGAACTCGACGGTCCGGCTGAACCGGGAGGCCAGACCGGGGTTGGAGGCCAGGAAGTCGGTCATCTCGGCGGAGTAGCCGGCCACGATGACGACGATGTCGTCGCGGTGGTCCTCCATCAGCTTGACCAGGGTGTCGATCGCCTCACGGCCGAAGTCCGGGCCGCTGCCGCCGGAGCCGGCGGAGAGGGTGTAGGCCTCGTCGACGAAGAGGACGCCGCCGAGCGCCTCGGTGAACACCTCGGTGGTCTTGATCGCGGTGCCGCCGATGATCGAGGCGACCAGGTCGGCCCGGGCCACCTCGGTCAGGTGGCCGCTGCGCAGCACCCCGAGTTCGGCCAGGATGCTGCCGTAGAGCCGGGCGACGGTGGTCTTGCCGGTGCCGGGCGGCCCGGCGAAGATCAGGTGGCGGCTCATCGGCAGGGCGGGCATGCCGGCCAGTTCGCGGCGCCGGGCCAGCTTGTTGAGGTTGACCAGGGTGGCGACCTGCTCCTTGACGGCGGTGAGGCCGACCAGCGACCCCAGCACCTCCAGCGGCCCCTGCACCGCGGGCTCGGCCGGTGCGGGGTGCTCGGCGGGCTCGCCGGGCTCGCCCGGCCGGGCCGCGGCGGCGCCCGTGGACGGGGCTCCGGCGTCGGCGCTCGCCGAGCCGTGGGCGTCGGGGCTGTGGTTCTCCGCGCTGTGCAGGTTCTCCACCGAGAGCCGGGTGCTGGGGACGGTCTGGCGCAGGCCGGAGCCGCGGTTGCCGGTGACGGTGCAGCCGGTGACCCGCACCGCGTCGGCGGAGTCCACGCGGATCCCGTCGCCGGTGTTGTCCAGCGCCTCCAGCTGGGTCAGGACGGCGCGGGCGCCGGCGCCGATTCGGGCCCCGTGCCGGCGGTTGCCGCGCGCCCGCACCCGGGTGCAGGTCAGGTCGCCGCCGTCGTCGACGGCCACGCCGTCCGCGGCGGAGTCGACCACCTCGCAGTCCCGCAGTACGGCCACCCCGGCCTCGGCGACGTGGATGCCGGAGCCCTGGGCGTCCCGTACGGTGGTGCCGCCGACGAAGGTGTTGGCGCCGTCCGCGATCAGGACGCCGGCCCGGCCCGCGGCCAGCACCTCGGAGTTCTCCAGCCTCCCCCGGCCGTCCCGGACCACCTCCACGCCGTTGCCCCGGGCGTCGGTGACGACGGCCCGGCGCAGCAGCGGGTTGGCGCCCTCGCCGATCCGCACCCCGGCGCCGCCGACGTCGCGGACCTCCAGCCGGTCGAGCTCGGGGGTGGCCTCCCCCGTCAGCTCGACCCCGGTGTCGCCGCAGTCGCGCACGGCCAGCCTGGTCATCACCGGGCCGGCGGAGTCCTCGACCCGCACGCCGACCGTCTCGGCGCCGCTGACCTCGCACTCCTCGAAGGTGCCGCGCGAGCGCGCGGTGACGTGGATGCCGTGGCCGCGGGTACGGACGGTGCGGCAGCGGCGCAGCAGCGGGTCGGTGCCGCCGCCCAGCACGATGCCGTGGCCGGCGGTGGCGGTGAAGGTGCAGTCCTCCAGCGTCACCCGGGAGGCGGAGCTGATGTAGGCGCCGACGGGGGCGTCCCGGACGGCGGTGCGCAGCACCCGGGTGGTGCTGTGCTCCTCCAGGGCGATCGCGGGCTTGTCGGTGGTGGAGATCTCGCAGCCCTCGACGGTGCCCCTGGCCTCGCCGTTGGCGCACACGCCGTTGCCCCGGGCGTCGCGCATCACGCAGTTGCGCACGACCGGGTTGGCGCTCTCGCCGATCACCAGGGCGGAGGTGCCGAGGTGCTCGATGACGCAGTCCTCGATGACGCTGGCGCCGGTGGAGGTCTCCACGATGCCGGCGCCGGCGGAGTTGACGACGCGGCAGCCGCGCATCGCCAGCGCCCCCTGCTGGCGGGTCAGCACGGCCGTCCAGGAGTTGCCGACCACCTCGCAGTCCTGAAGGGCGGCCTGGCCGCGGGGGACGTCCACGGCGGGCAGCTCCTCGTCCTGTCCGTGCAGGACGAGGCCGGTGAGCTGGACGGCCTCGGCGACCACCTGGACCACGCAGCCGCGCCGCGGGGTGATCTTCACCGTGCCACGGGCCTCCTCGGCGGCGATGGTGACCATCTTGGTGATCACCAGGTTCTCCTCGTACCGCCCGGGGCGCACGGAGATCACCGCCCCGCTGCGGGCCGCCTCCAGGGCCTCGCCGATGGTGCGGTAGCTGCCGCCCACCCGCTGGTCCTGGCACACCGTCAACACGTGGCGCGACATGGCTCGGGTTCTTCCCTTTCGTTCTGCTGGTCTGTCACTCGGTGCCCGGTCCGCTCGGCGGCGGTCCGCTCGGGCCCGTCCGCTCGGCGGCGGTGCGCTCGGGGCCCGTCCGCCGCGGGGCGGGTCATCCGGTGCAGTCGGCCTTGACGGTCGAGGCGGCCAGGTGGGCACCGGCCGTGCTGCCCCAGTCGATGCCCCGGGTGTGGAGCACGACCGCGATCCGGCCGCCGCTCACCGGGAAGGTGCCGGCGCTCACCCACCGGCCGAGGTTCTGCGGCTGGTTGACCGAGAACGAGCCGAGGGTGGCGCCGCCGTCGCCCTGCTGCACGGTGTAGTAGGCGGGGACGCCGCCGACCGCCTTCAGGTCGCCGTTGTTCGGGATGTAGACGGACAGCCGACAGCTGCCGGCGGAGACCTGGCCGGTGCTGAACGTCCACACCACCGAGTTCTCGTCGTCCTTGTTGCGGTCCCCGGACATCGGCACCGAGGTGAACTGGCCGCCGCAGCCACCGCCGCCGTCGGAACGGGTGACCCAGTCCTTGGAGCCGGAGGACCGGCCCTTCTCCGCGTAGCCCGTACCGGCCGAGGAGCAGCCGGGGCCGGCCACCGCGGAGTAGGACGGCGGGGCCGGCGGGGCCACCACCGCGGGCGGCTTCGGCTGGGGAGCCCCCGGCTGGGCCGGGGCGGGCGCCGGGGCAGGGGCACCGGGCTGCGCCGGGGCCTGCGGCGCGCCGCCGGCGACGGGCAGGGCGGCGGCCGCCCCCGCACCGGAGCGGGCGACGGGCGCCTGGCCGGCGGGCTGGGCGGCGGGCGCCGCACCGGCCTGGGCGGGGGCCACGAGCGGCTGGTCGGGCGTGCCGGGGGCGGGCGCGCCCGCGGCCGGAAGACCGGCGGCGGCCGGGTCGGCCGGCGCCCCGGCGGGAACCTCGGTGGGGGCGGCACCGGCCGACGGCGTCCCGGCGGGACTCTCGGCCGACGGGACGGCGGCGTCCGGCTCCGGCACCCCCGCGTCGGGTCGGCTCGTCCCGGGGGCGCCGAGCGACTCGACCGGATCGGCCCCGCCGTCTCCCCGGCCGAGCACCAGCGGCAGGCTCATCAGCACCACGCCCACGGCGGCGGCCGCGACCGCCGGGCGGGGCAGGCCGCGCAGGCGGCCGCCGCGCTCCTCGGCGGCGGGCTCGGCCGGCCCGGCCGTGTCGACGGCCTCGGGACCGGGCGCGGCGGCGGCGCCGACGGGGACGGCCGAGGCCAGGGTGCGCGCCGCACGGGCGGGGGCCTGGACGAAGGCCCGCCGCAGCGCGTTCAGCCGGGCGGCGCCGACGGCCCCGGTGCGGCCCGCCGGCTGCTCGGTCTCCGCCGTGGCCTCGGGGGCACCGGGCGCGGACGACGGGGCGGGCGACGGCTCGGGCTTGGGCGCGGGCGCGGCCTCGGGCTTGGGGGTGCCGGGCCGGGACGCCGCCCCGGCGGCGGGCCGGGGCGCGGCGGGGGACTGGGGTGCGGCAGCGGGCTGCGGTGCGACGGTGGACTGCGGTGCGACGGTGGACTGCGGTGCGACGGTGGACTGCGGTGCGACGGTGGACTGCGCGAAACGCGGCCGCGCGGTGGCGGCGGGGCCGCCCGCCGGGGCGGCGGGTGCGGCGGTGGGCGCCGGACCGAATCCCGCCGCGCCGAACCCGGTGGCCCCGCCGACCGCGGCGGAGGCGGCGGGCGTCGTGGGCGCGGTGGGAGCGGCGGGGGCAGCACCGGCGGGCTCGGGCTCGGCGCCCTCGGCGGCCCCGACCGCGGACGGCGCGGACGGCGCGGACGGGAAGCGGCTGCGCCCCGCCGGCGCCACCGGCCCCGGCCCCGCCGGCCCGGGCACGGCAGCGGGCGCCGCGGCCGCAACGGGCGCCGCAACGGCGGCGGGCTCCGCCACGGCCGCCTCGTCGCCCTCCTCCATCAGCCAGGCGACCGCCGGCAGCTGGTACCCGGCCGATCCGCCGCCGTTCACGTTCTGGCCCGTGCCCACCACAGCTCCCTGGGTTCCGTTGAGGTTTCCGCTTCCACCGGGTGTCCGACGGGACTCCACCGAATCCACCCGCACACAGCACGGACGCCGCGCGCCCAGGGTTCACCGCCCCGGCCGATTCCTTCGGACGGCGGGCACCCGCCACCGTGCTCCCGGGCTCCTCGGAGGTGAACCGCCGGGCCGGGCCGGGGCGTTCACACTGTCGACCTTTTTCAGGTCCCGACCGAGGAGAGCCCATGCCCCAACACCGCGCCCGTCGGCGCACCGCCCTGCGAGCCGCCGTCGCCGTGTCCGCGCTGGCCGGACTCGGCGCCGCCTGGGCGGCACCGGCGGCCCTCGCCGCCGACCCGCGGCCCAACCCCGGCAAGGCCGCCCCCGACGCGACGGACTGGCTGAAGCTCGCCGGCGGGCGCCTGGTGTACGGCCAGGACGCGCAGGGCAACCGGATCCCCGACTTCAGCTACGCCGGCTACCGCAACGGCACCCAGCCGCTGCCGACCGCCAAGGTCGCCGTCACCCTGGACCCGGCCCCGAACGGCGACGACAGCGACCGCATCCAGCAGGCCCTCGACAAGGTCGCCGCCCTGCCGCAGGGCCAGGACGGGCTGCGCGGGGCCGTCCTGCTGACCGCCGGGACGTACCGGGTGGGCAAGCCGCTGCGGATCAAGGCCTCCGGGGTCGTGCTGCGCGGCGCGGGCAGCGGCACGGGCGGCACCAGGCTGGTGGCCTCCGGCCAGCCGCGCCCGCTGGTGGAGCTGTCCGGCGAGGGCGCGCCGCAGAAGAGCGGCGCCGAGCACGCCGTCACCGACGCCTACGTCCCGGTGGGCGCGACCACGCTGACCCTCGACTCGGCCGCCGGGCTGAAGGTCGGGCAGAGCATCGTGGTCCAGCGGCCGCAGGAGGACGCCTGGATCAAGGCGATCGGCATGGACCGCATCCCCGACCGCGACAACGGCACCGCCTCGAAGCCCTGGACCCCCAACGACGGCCTGCAGTTCCAGCGCACCGTCACCGCGGTCGACGGCAACCGGATCACCCTGGACATCCCGCTGACCAACGCCCTGGAGAAGGAGTACACCCACGCCAAGGTGTGGGCGTACGACTTCCCCGGCCGGATCGGCCAGGTCGGCGTCGAGGGCTTCAGCGCCGACGGTTCGGCCTTCGTCCAGACCCCGGGGTACGACGAACACGGCTACTCCGCCTCCCGGTTCGTCCACTTCGCGGCCGTCCAGGACGCCTGGGCCCGGGACATCGCCGCCGACGGCTTCGGCGCGGGCATCGGCTCGATCGGTTCCACCGCCTCCCGGGTCACCGTCACCGACACCTCCGCGACGGGCATGGAGAAGGCGATCCCCCAGCGCGCGCCCTTCGCCCAGCCCGGCGCCTACAGCATCGACGGGCAGCAGAGCCTGGTGGTCAACTGCAAGGTGAGCGGCAGCAATCTGCACGCCTGGCTGACCGGCCCCCGGGTGGCCGGGCCGAACGTGTTCTCGCACTGCACCTCGGACAACGTCGGCGGCTTCCGCCTGGACGCCGGCCCGCACCAGCGCTGGGCCACCGGCACCCTGTACGACAACATCACCATGCTCCACTCGCGGGGCCCCAACGACGACCTCGCCCTGACCAACCGCGGCAACGCGGGCTCCGGGCAGGGCTGGGCCGGCGCCAACCAGGTCATGTGGAACGCCAACGTCGGCTACTACGGCGTGGAGAACCCGCCCACGGCGCACAACTGGGCGTTCGGCACCCGCGGCACCCCGGTGGAGGGCCGGCAGAGCGGCGTCCTGGTCTCCACCGGCACCCCGGTGCAGCCCGAGAGCCTGTACGCCCAGCAGCTCGCGGAGCGCGGCGGCGCGGCCCCCGCCCCCAAGCCGGCGCCGACCTCGGCCCCGGCCACCACCCCGGCGGCGGCCCCGAGCGGCAGCCCGACGGCCAGGCCGACCTCCGGCACCACCCCCGGCCCGACCACCGCCCCGGCGACCACCCCCGGCGGCACCGCCACGCCGTCCGCCGGCGGCAGCAGCACCTCGGCGGCCGCCGTCGTGGCCGCCGCCCAGCCGCCCGGCAGCAGCCTGGCCGCGACCGGCTCCGGCGACCTCTCCACCGCGCTGACCGTCGCCGGCGGCGCGCTGCTCGCGGGCGGCCTCGCGGTCGGCATGGCCCGCGAGCGCCGCCGCGGCCGGCACACCGGCTGACCCCGGCACGGCACGGCCGACGGCCCCCGGGCGGTGGATCCCCACCGGCCGGGGGCCGTTCTCATTTCGTCAGCTCCTGGAAGATCAGGTCGGCCAGCCCGCCCCCGGGTCGGTCGTCGACGAGCGGGGGTTGCGGCTGGAGCTCGGGCTGCGGCTGCGGCTCAGGTTCCGGCGCGGGCTGCGGCTGCGGCGCGGGCTCAGGTCCCGGCTGCGGCTCAGGCTCAGGTTCCGGCTGCGGCTGCGGCTGCGGCTCAGGCTCAGGTTCCGGCGCGGGCTGCGGCTCCGGCCGGGCGTCGGCGGGCTCGTCCGTCGCCGAGGGCTTCGGCGCCGGCTGCGTCCCGGTGTCCTGGTGGGCCGTCTCCAGCAGCTTGGTGCCGGTGTGCCGCCCGTAGTCGTCGAAGCTCTCCAGCCGTACCGTCCCGTCCCGATCGGCCAGCAGCAGGTCGACCGGCGCCATCAGCATGTCCGCCGTCTGCTGGGCGACCCAGACCGGATCGTCCCCGAGCGAGCCGTGCTCCGCCCGAAGCACCACCCGTAGCGACCTCGGGTCAAGCTCCGACAACTTCGGCGCCAGCTTCTGCAGCAAGTCGTCCGACGTCAGCGGCCCGCCATCGGACAACTCACGAACGTCGAACCGCAGCGGGTCACGCCCGTCCCCGGGAGCCTCGTAGCGCACCGAGTCCCAGGACGTCGGCGCCGACTGCGTCCCGGTGTCCTGGTGGGCCGTCTCCAGCAGCTTGGTGCCGGTGTGCCGCCCGTAGTCGTCGAAACTCTCCAGCCGCACCGTCCCGTCCCGATCGGCCAGCAGCAGGTCGACCGGCGCCATCAGCATGTCCGCCGTCTGCTGGGCGACCCAGACCGGATCGTCCCCGAGCGAGCCGTGCTCCGCCCGAAGCACCACCCGCAGCGACCTCGGGTCAAGCTCCGACAACTTCGGCGCCAGCTTCTGCAGCAAGTCGTCCGACGTCAGCGGCCCGCCATCGGACAACTCACGAACGTCGAACCGCAGCGGGTCACGCCCGTCCCCGGGAGCCTCGTAGCGCACCGAGTCCCAGGGCACCGTGTTCCCGTCGCCGTCGGCCGGGGTGCGCGCGGGAGCCGACTTGTCGGAGTCGATCCCGTAGAAGTCCCGCAGCTGCGCGTCGCTGAGGAGGGACGACTCGACCGGGCGGAGCTTGGACGCGAGGTTCTCCTCGGTGAGCGGCAGCCCCTCCTTGAGGACGTCCCCGACGGCGTCGGCCACCGACTTCAGGTGCTCGGTCGTCACGAGGTCGACGCCGCCGTACAGGTGGTCGGCGTAGTTCGTGACCGCCGTGACCGTCGGCAGTCCGGGGAACATCCCGTTCGCGAGGTCGGCCAGCTGCCGGACCGCGTGGAGCTGCCGCACGCCGGGCGCGTCCAGGGTCGGGGCGCCGGAGCCGTGGATCGAGCGGTCCAGCCGGACCACGTCGAGCACCTTGTGGTGCAGCACGGCGGCGTCCCCGGGCAGGTCGCCCGACGTCAGGCCGAGGGCGTCCGCGAACTGGGCGATCACCTGGTCGCCCGGGCCGGCGGGGGTGTTGAAGAGGTCCCCGTCCGCTCCGGCGACGAGCCGGTCGAACCTCGCCATGCCCTCGACCAGGTGGTCGGCGATCTCGTGGGCGGTGTAGCCGCCGAGGAACAGCTCGAAGGAGTTGGTCAGGACGGCGGGCTTGAAGCCCTGCTCGATCAGGAACTTCTGCATCAGGACGCTGACGTTCACCCGGCTGTTGGCGTCGGAGAACGGCTGGACCATCTGCAGCGCACGGGTCACCCGGCCGATCGCGACCAGCTTGCCGTGGTCGTCGCCGGCCGCCGCGACCTCGGCGTAGTAGTGGTCCAGTACGGACTGGACGTGGTCGGGCGCGGTGCCGTGCGGGTAGTTGATCGAGATCATGCCCTCGCGGGCCTTCCCCCGGGTGAACAGCACCAGCGGCACCTTCTCCTCGTACGCGGGGACGCCGCTCGTGAAGTCGGCCACCAGCTTGTGGCCGCCGAAGCGCTCGTCGGCGAGGTCGGAGGCCAGGGTGGTGCGGCCGGTGCCGCGCATGGTGGTGAACGTCCCGTCCTTGGTGCCGGACCAGATGGTGGCGACGTTCTTGCCGGAGCCCTCGACCAGGTGACGGGTCGCGAGGTCGTGCAGCTGCTCGTAGGAGCGCTTGTCGATCCGCGACCAGTCACGGGTACCGGACCGGCCGTCCAGCACCTCGCGGAAGAGCTCCGTCATGCCCTGGCGGAAGCCCGGGTACTTGGTCCGGTCCAGGTGGCTCGCGGCGTCACCGCCCGATTCGGTCAGCGCCTCCCCGTGGACGTTGGCATCGGTGAACAGCCGCCACCAGGAGGACTCGGGCATGAAGTCGGACAGCTTCGGGCCGGCGGGGGCCGGATCGGGTGCGGGACTCGGCTCGGAGTTCGGCTCGGCGTTCGGCTCGGCGTTCGGCTCGGAGTTCGGCTCGGCGTGGAGGGAGTCGGACACCTCCTCGGCCGGCTTGCCGGTGGCGTCCGGCTTCGGCTCGGGCACGGGCTTCGGCTCCGGCGCGGGCTCCGGCTCCGCCTTCGGCTCAGGAGCCTTCTCCGGCTTCGGTTCCGGCGCGGGCTCCGGCTTGGGAGCCGGCTCCGGCTTCGAGGCGGGGGTCTTCTCCGGCTTGGGCTCAGGAGCCGCCTCCGGCTTCGTGCTCGTGTCCGTGTCCGGAGTGGCGGCGGCGGGCTTCGGGGCCGGGTGCTTCGGCGTGGAGAGGCCGTTCGGGCTGTCCTCGCTGAACGTCAGGACGTGGTCACTCATCACCTTCGCGTCGGCGGTCTCCCGCTCGGGGATGTCGATGGTGATCGGGATGACACCCTTCTCCACCACCTCCTTGTCGCCCTTGAAGAAGACGACCTCGACCTCCGCGAACCCGTCGTAACGCGCCATCGGCGTGTTGAACTTCGCGTGCGAGACGACCTGGCCCGTGTTGCCGAGCGACAGGCCGTCGCGGCTGCGGTGCGATCCGCCGACGATGCCCTGGAACGTCCCCTCGACGGGGCCCAGTTCGGCCTTGACGCCGCCCTGGACCTGGCCTCCCCACATCGACCAGTCGAGCCTGGTCTTGGTGGCGCTGGTCGAGGTGGCGTTGGAGGGGCTGAGCTCGACCTTGCCGTCGGTACGGTCGTACTCCAGCTGCAGGACCTTGAGGTTCACCTTCACCCCGCCGTCCGACACCAGCAGACGCCGACCCGGCGAAGGCGTGGTGATCTCCTCACCCCGGGTCGCCGTACCGAAGTGGCTGGAGAGCTGGGCGTGATCGGTGGTGTTGCGGGCCAGGCTCTCCATCCGGTCCCAGGTACGCGACCCGAAGAACTCACGGCCGCGCAGTCGCAGGATGTCCTGCACACCGGAGGAGTCGCCGAGCCAGCGCATCACGTCGATGTCGCGCAGGCCCTCGCTCCAGACCCGGGCGGGCGGTGCCTTGACCACCTTCTCCACCGGCGGCTCGGTGGGAGCCGGGGCGGGGGCCTGGCCGGTGCGGTGCTCGGGCGCCTCGAACGCCGTGGGCTTGCCGTTCTTGGCCCCGCGTCCCTCCCCCGCCTCGACTGCTGCCTCGAAGCCGATCTTCGCCGTGTCGACGCTGTGGACGGTGGTACCGAGCTTGCGCACCTCCCGCCAGGCCTGCCCGGCGGCCGACTTGACGTGCTCGAACGCCGTCCCCGGAACGTGGTTCCCGCCCGGCTCGACCAGCCGGTTCGGGTCCCCGAGGGGGACCAGCGGACGCCGCTCCATCCGGAAGTACAGCGTCGCCTCACCGGTGTAGACACTGCCAGGAAGCTTGGCCTTGGTCGCCGCACCCGCCGTGGTGCGCTGCGCCTGGACGTCCAGCTGGTCGTGGCCCCAGGAGTGGGTGACGGAACCACCGGCCGTGACGGCGGGGCCCACGGGCAGCGGGTTGCTCGTCCCCTGGAGCGAGGCGGTGACGGTGTTGCCGCGCCCGGCGCCGTAGCTGGTGACGCCATCGGAGCTGGCGAAGGTCCGCTGGACCTGGGTGCCGGTGTTGAACTCGGTCTGCGAGGTCTCCCCCGTGTGCTCCAGCCGGGAGACTCCCGCCGTGATCCGTACGGTGCTGCGACCGTGCTTCACCACGATCTCGTGCCCGGACATCATCGACTTGAGCTGCGGCTGGAGCTTGGTGACGTCGAGCTCGGCGAGGAGCTTCTCCCGCATCCCGCCCCAGTCCGAACCGAGCGCCTTGGCGCCCCGCCCGCCGATCCGCTCGACGGCGCTCTCGCCGACGGAGCGGTGGTCCCCGTCGCCCGCCGGGTGCGGGCCGGTGCCGGTACCGCCGCCGGTGTCGCCGCCGTCGCGCGGGCGCAGCGGGTAGACGTCGGTCACGACGTCCGAGGAGCCGAGGCGGTGGGTCTTCTCGACGCGGGCGGGCGGGTCGAGCGGCTTCTTCAGCGGCGCCGTCTCGGTGCTGCCGTGCAGCGGGGCGTCACGCAAAGGCACGGCGACGGTGGTGTCCACCGGCACGTGGACGTCCGGTGCGGTGACCTTCTGGCCCAGCCGCTTCGCCTCGATGTGGACGGTGAAGTTGGCGGTGCCGCTGAACAGGCCGGCCGGTTCGACGGTCTTGCCCTTGCTGACGGTGGCACCGGTGGTGTCCACGGTCGAGCCGTGGGCGAAGTCGTTGCGGCGGGCGAGGTTGAGGCCGAGGTCGACGAACGGGAGCTTGAAGCGGGTGGGCAGGGAGAGCGCGTCACGGATGCGCCGGTCCTTGCTGACGCCCGAGGTGACCCGGGTCTGGGTGCCCAGCTCGAACTCGAACTTGTCGACGGTGTCGGTGTGTTTGAAGTCCTTGTCGAGGCCCGCCCTGACCGTGACGGTGGTGTCCCAGCCGTGGACGGACAGGTGCTCGGTGAGCTTGGCGCCGCGGGTGAGCTTGGACAGCTGCGGCTTCAGCGCGAACGGGTCGAAGCGGTTCTTCACCTTCATCAGCACGTCGTCGGGCACGGAGCCGAACTCACGCTTGAGGGTGTTCTCGATGTTCTTGAGCACCTCGATGTCGCCGCGGCCGAGGCTGTGCACCACGTCGGAGGCGCTCATGGCGCCGCGGTCGGTGATGCGGTGCGGCGGGTCGTGCTGCTCGCCGGGGCCCTTGTGGGTGACCGGGGTGCCGGTGCCGGGGCCGGTGAAGTGGGCGAGGCCGTCGGCGCCGACGGTGTACTTGCCGGTCTCCTTGCCGTCCAGGCTGACCTCGGCCCGGATCGGGACGGTGACCTCGTGGTCCTTGCCGTCGACGGTGAGCTTCACCCGGACGGCGAGCCCGGCGTCGTAGATCTCCTGCGGGCGGGCGTACTTGCCGTTGGCGTACACCTTCTGCGAGTTGCCGTCCCGCCAGCCGTCGCGGTCGCGGACCTGGCGCGAGTAGCCGCCGCTGATCTCGGCGGTGTTCTTCCCGCCGAGGCCGACGGTCCCGCCGCCCGAGCCCTGGACGGACTTGGTGTCGGAGATCAGCCGGCGGCCGGCCTTGAAGGAGGTGGTCTCGTCGACCGGGTTGAGCTCCGCCTTGGCGTTGGGCCGCTTGTAGTCCAGTTCCGTGATGTGGGCGGTGGCGGAGACCTTGACGCCGTGCTTGAGCAGGGTGGCGGCCAGCCGCTCGGGGGCCTCCAGCGGGACGCCGCGGGTCATCGAGGTCAGGTGGGAGGCGACCATCGGGTGGCTGAAGAGCTGCTGGACGCCGTCCTTGACGTCCTTCCAGGAGCCGCCGAGCACCTGCTTGCCCAGCTCGTCGACGCCCTGGTGCAGCGGCTGCACGGTGGGCAGGTCGCGCACGGTGGTGGTGTCGCCGAAGCCGCCACCGGTCCTGTCCGGGCGCTGCCAGAGGCCGTCGGGCGGGCTGGGCACCGTGCTGCCGGGCTCGAAGGTCTTCGGCCTGCCCGGGCCGGGCTCCTCGGTGGCGACGAAGAGGGTCGGGTCGCCGGTGTCCTCGTGCTTGACCGGGCGGGTCTCGCTCTGCTCGATCAGGGCCCGGAAGTCGACCGCGGTCTTCGCGGTGTCGGTGGCCGTCCCGAGCGGCGACTTCCGTTCGAAGGTGAGGGTGAGCTCGCTGCGCCCCTCGTAGACCACGCCGGGGCCCTTGGTCTTGGTGGTGAGCAGGACCTCCTGGCTGCTGCCGGAGATCTGCACCTTGTCCCGGATGAGCTGGAGGCCACCGCCGCCGGCGCCGATCGACTTGTCGGCCCCGCTGCCGGACACGACGCCGGGCAGCGGCAGTTGGAGGCCGTCGCTGCTGGTGTCCTGGACGCTGCGGACGCGCTGGACGCCGGTGCCGACGTTGAACTCGGTCTGCGCGGTCCCGCCGACCTGCCGCATCGCCTGGACGGAGGCGGTGATCTCGACCGAGCCGGTCACCAGGCCGGTGTCGTCGACGACCTCGATCCGGGTCGGCTCGCCGGACATCATGCTCTTGAGGTCCTGCTGGAGGCGGGTGAGGTCGAGCTCGGCGGCCATCTTCTCGCGCAGCTTCGGCCAGATGCCGCCGAGCACCTCCGCCGCCTTGTCCTCGACGCCGTCGAAGACCTCCTGCATCGGCCGGTCGGAGTCGGGGCGGCCGTGCCGGTGGGTGGAGACGTCGAGGACGATGTCGGAGCCGCCGAGCCGGTGGCCGTCCACGACGCGCTGCGGCGGGGCGAAGAGCTTCTCGCGGTCCAGCGGCACCGGCGCTCCGTGGGAGTCCAGGGTGTCGCGGACGGGGATGCCGACGGTGGCGCCGATGTCGAGCCGCTGGACCCGCTCCCCGCCCTCGGGGACGACGGGCCGGCCACGGTGGTTGAGCTCGGTGAAGTCCAGGGCCAGGCGCAGCTTGCCGGCGAACAGGGCGCCGGGCTCGACGGTCTTGCCGCGGGCGATGGAGCGGCCGACCTCGGCCGACACGTTGCCGTGCATCTCGTCGTGCTGGTAGCCGAAGGTCCCGGTGACGTCGACCTTGCCGATCTTGGCCTTGGCCTGCAGACCGGCGTTGAAGCGGTTCAGGCTGTCGTCCTGGAGGCCGATCGAGGCGTGCCGGTCGGAGCCGTTCTCGAACTCGACGCCGGGGGCGGTCTCCTGGTGGTGCAGGTCCTCGACGTCGACCCGGACGGAGATCTTCCCGGACCAGCCGTTGGTCTCGAACTTCGCCTCCCAGACGTCGCCGCGGGAGAGCGCGGCCAGCTTGGGGCGCAGGGTCGCGGGGTCGAAGAAGTCCTTCGCCATCGTCCGGGCGGCGGGCAGGTCGTCCTTGAACCTGTCCTCGAAGAGCTTGGTGATGTGCTGGAAGACGGTCGTGTCGTCCTGGTGCAGGCCGACCACGAGGTCGGAGGCGGACAGCCTGCGGTGGTTGGTGACACGGGCGGGCGGCAGGCGCAGCTCGTCCGGGCCGAGCGGCTTCTTCGGCGTGAACGCCGGGTCCTGGAGGTGGGGGCCGGTGGACTCCGTCGAGAACACGGACATGGCGAGGACGGACGCCGGCGGGGACGGCGGCGGAGAGTCGGGCGCGGGGTGGAGCAGCGGATCGTGCGCCGGCTCGGTGACGACGATGGTCGGCACCTCGGGGCGGTGGGGTGTGGGCTTGGGTTCGGGCTTGGGTTCGGGATCAGGCTTGGGCTCGGGCTTCGGCGCGGGCTCAGGCTGGGGTTCGGTCACGGGCTTCGGCGCCGGGGCCGACTCCGTCTTCGCCTCGGCCTCGGGCTTGGCCTTGGCCTCGGGCTTGGCCTTGGCCTCGGGCTTGACCTCGGCTTCGGGCTCGGACACGGGCTTCGGGGCCGGGGCCGACTCCGTCCTGACCCCGGGCCCGACCTCGGGCCCGGCCTCGGGCTTGGGCGCGGGCAGCGGCTCCGCCACGGCCTCCGGCTTCGGCGTCTCCGCCGACGGGCGGGGCCGGTCGTGGCCGCTGACGGTGGGCACGCTGTGCGGGGCGGGCGGGAGCACCGGGCCGTCGTGCCCGGCCGGGTGGACCGGGGGCGCGGTGGTCACCGGCGGCGCCGCCACGGGCGGACGGCTGGCGTCGTAGTGGTTGGAGCCGTTGTAGTACACCGTCACCTGGTGGCCGTCCTGGGGGCCGTACCGCAGGTACTCGGTGTGGCCGCCGAGGCCGTCCGGGCCGAGGATGCGCAGGCGCAGGCCGAGGGCGTCGGCCAGCAGCGGCGGGAAGGTCTCGCCGTACCCCTGCCACCAGGAGTGCTCCCAGTTCTTGACGGCGTCCTGGAGGCCGGCGAACTCCGCGGGCGAGAGCGGCGTGTCCGAGATGGTCCGGTGCCAGACCTGGAGGTCGGCCAGGCCCGCGTCGGAGAGGTCGTGCAGACCGATCTGCTCGGGGCGGCCCAGCAGGAACTCGAACTGCTCCTCGGGGCCGACGGAGCCGTCGGCGAAGTTCCAGCCGACCTGGTGCTCGACGGTGTCGCGGTCCTCGCCCCGGGCGACCCGCTCGTCGACGTACTGCCGGCGCAGCTCGTGCGGTGAGGTCGCGGGTTCGAGTCCGTGGTCGCGCAGGTACTTCTCGGCGGCCCGCTGCTCCTCGGGGCTCTTGAACTTCCAGCTGACGTTCCGTTCGGCCTGTGCCCGGGCGGCGGCCGGGTCCCCGCCGGGGCCGGCGAGTTCGTGGGCGAGGGCGGTCACGTAGCGCTCGCGCAGCAGCGGCGCGGGGACGACCTCGTGGGTGGTGACGCCGGCGACGCCGAGGTCCAGCAGGCCGTTGAGCAGCTCGGGGCGGGTCTGCTTGGCGAGCTGCCTGCCGAGCTCCTGGGTGACGATCTTGCGGTAGCCGCGGGTGACCTCCGGCGGCAGCTTCTCCGGGCCCTGCTTGAGCAGGTGCTCGCCGACCGCCCGCTTCATCGCCTCGGGCGTCGAGGGCACGGCGTCGGGCCGGCTGGTGGCGACGGAGTTGAGCAGGCAGAGGCCATCGCCGTCCACCCGGACCCGCTCGCCGGGCGGCGGGAAGGCTTCGACGGGCCCGGTGCCGGACTCGGTGCTGTGCTCGGCAACGGGCTCGGTGACATGGTCGGCCACGTGCTCGGTGACATGGTCAATGACATGGTCGGTGACGTGCTCGGCAACGGACTCGGGGGTGTGCGGGGCCGGGTGCGCCGGACCGTCCGTGCCGGTGAAGGCCTCGGCGGGGGTCGGCCGGGCCGACCGCTCGTCCGGGTGCAGCGCGGCCGCGTTGAAGCCGCCCTCGCCGCGGACCGGCCGGTTCTCCGGGTCGAGGGTGATCGCCCAGACCCTGGTGACGTCCTGCGGGAGCGGGCGGTCGCCCGGGGAGTGCAGGCCCTGCTGGGCGTCGACCCAGACCAGGCCCTCGCCGGGGACGTTGGCGAGGTTCCAGGCGTGGCCCCGGCCGTCCTCGGTCCAGGCGAAGACCAGCGCGGCCGAACCGGGGCCGCCCTCGGTGACCCTGCGGGCGACCTCGTTCAGGCCGGTGCCGCCGAGGCCGAGGTACTCGGCGGGGTGGCCGGTCCAGTTCTGGGCGTCGGTGACGGCGCCGAGGTGGCGCTGCGACAGGGTGAGGGCCGTCTGCGGGTCGCCGTGGAAGGTGGCGTGGAAGGCCATCGCGGCCGCCACGCAGTTGACGTCCCCGAGCAGGCTGCCCTCGCCGTCCTTGGGGTTGACGAGTCGGACGAACTCCTCGGGGTGGGCGAACTTCTTCGGGCCGTCCGGGCCGGCCAGTGCCTGCTCCAGGGCGTGCCGGGCCGCCGGGTGGGCCGTGCCGTAGCCGCCGTCGGAGAACTCGTGGAGGAAGGAGTCCAGCGGGCGCAGCGGGTGCGGGGCGTCGCGGTCCGGGTCGAAGGGCGGGCGGCCGTCGGGGGTCTGCTGCTGTTCGGGCCGGGGGCGCTTGGCGGCCGGTTCCGGGGTGTCCGTGCTGTCCGGGGTGTTCGGGGCGGACCGGCCGGGGTCGCCGTGGTCGCTCGCGCTCTCGCTCTCGTACTCGTCCCGGCCGCGGCGTCGGGACGGCGGCTGCGGGGCGGCGTGGTCGTCCTGGTGCCGGACGGGCGGCGGGTCCTGGTGCTGGGTGGACGGGGTGTCCTGGTGCCCGGCCGGCGGGGTGCCGTGCTCGGGGCGGGGGATGTCGGCTCCGCCGAGGTGGCGGATCTGCCAGACCCGGCCGTCCTCGACGCCGATCGCCAGCCGGACGCCGTCGACGGTGCCCTCGTGCAGGATCAGGGCGCCGCTGGGGCGTTCCGGGTCGGGGTAGCTGCGGTCGGGGTGCTGGAGTACCTGGTGGGCGGCGGCGGCGAAGTCGGTGTCCGTCCAGTGCGGCAGCGCGCCCTCGGGGAAGTCCGTCTTGATCCACCAGGGCGCCAGCCACTCCTCCGTCCGGTCGGGGTCGAAGCCCTCGGGGCGGGCAGGCTCGGGGCGGACAGGCTCCGGCCGGCCCGGCTCGGGCCGGGGCGCGGGCTGCTGGTCCGGGGTGCCGCCCGAAGTGCGGGGCGGGGTCGGCGGCTTGGGGTCCGGGCCGCCGGCCGAGCCGGTGGCGACGGCGTGGTCCGTCTGCTGCCCCCCGCCGACGGTCCGGCCCGGGCGGGCGGGCCGCACCGGCTCGTCGACGAGGGTGGTGCCGCCGGTGTCGGTCCGGACGGGCGCGGGGCGCTCCGGGGCGGGCCTGGCGCCGCCCTCGGTCTGCACCGGGCTCGGACGGCCGACCTTGCCGCCGTCGGAGGTGTCCACCTTTCCGGAACCCGTCGCGGGGTCGGACTTACCGGAGGTCGTCACCGGGTCGGGCTTGCCGGTGGTCGTACCGCCGGCACCGGCGCCGGACACGGTCGTCACCGGCTTGGGCGCCGGGTCGGCGAACAGGGTCTCCAGGTCCGCCCGGCCGAAGGCCTTGGCGAACAGCGCCGCGTACTCGACGTCCGGCGCCTCGCCCGTCCCGCGCGAGTAGCCGAGGACGTGACCGGCCGTCACCTCCTCGTGGTGCGGCCCGAGTCGGGGCACCGGGAACGGCGCCGGGTGGCCGGCGAGGTTGCTGAACAGCGAGAGGACGGTCATCGGGTGCAGGGGCGGGAAGTAGGCGCCCTTGCCGGCCTCGATCTCCTTGAACTGGACGTTCTGGACGTACGAGACCCACTTGTCGCCGACGCCGAGCTTGTGGAAGGCGGCGTGCAGGCCCTTGCCGAGCAGGCCCATGCCCATGCCGGCGCCGAAGGTGGCCGCGCTGGTGGTGAACTTGTGGCTGTCGTCGAAGATGAGGTTGTAGAAGCCCTCGGAGAGGTTGCCCTGCACGCCCTCCATCAGCTGGGAGCCGATGGCGAAGCCCAGGCGGTAGAGCTTGTTGCCCTCGCCCATGGCGGCGGCCAGCTTGGGCAGGTGCTCGGCGAGGGCGGAGATCCCGTGTTCGCCGAGCTCGGAGCCGCCGTGTTCCAGGACGGAGCGCAGCACGGTCCCGAGCGACTCGTTGCCGGCGCCGTGCTTGGTCCAGCCGGCGACGAAGGCCTCGGCGTACTCCTGGCCGAGCTTCCTGGCGGCGTCCTTGCCCAGCTGGGTGCCGAGGTGCTTCTCGAAGGAGCCCGCGAGGTTCTCGGTGAAGCGCTCGGCGACGCTGCCGGCGCCGGCCTTGCCGAAGCCCTGCTTCAGCCACGGCTCGACGCGCTGCATCTGCCGCCCGAGCGACTCCGAGAAGGCCTTGGCCTCCTCGTCGGTGAGCAGTTTGCGGACCGCTCCGCCGCCGCCCTTCCCGGCGCTCTCCAGGGCCGAACTCCCGGCCTTGCCGATGGACTTGGCACCGGCCTTCTCCAGGTTGTCCAGCGCCGAGCCGCCGACCTCCTTGGTGACGGTGTCCAGGAGGTGCTTGAGCGCCTCCTTGTCGCCGCCCTTCATGACGTTGGTCAGTTCCTTGGAGAGGACCTTGCCCGCGTTCTTCCCGATCAGGTTGCCGATCAGCTTGCCCAGGCCCATGCCGAGCAGGTTGATCGGCCCGGCCAGCGCACCGCCGATGACGCCGTTCAGCACGCTCTGCTTGAAGGAGCCGTCGAGGTCGAACTTCTTGCGGTCGCCGTGGGACATCTGGATGCCCTGGATGATCGAGTCCATCAGCATGCCGGTCACGATGCCCGTGAAGGTGTGCATCAGGATCGACTTGATCAGGAACTTCAGCAGCATCCACAGCGCCTGCCGGGTGAAGAAGTACGCCAGCGACAGGCCGGCGAAGCTCTCGCCGAAGGTGAAGGGCGCCCACAGGGTCGCCATGGTGATCTCGAAGACCAGCTGGATGAGCTGGGCGATCGCCATCCACTTGGTGTACTCGACCGAGTTGGCCACGTCACCCGCGCAGTCGGCGAGCGCCTGGGCGGTGTCCGCGGCCTCCTTGACCTGGTCCGTGCCGTCCTTGCCGCCCCCGATGCCGATGTAGGCGTTCATCGCGTCGCTGAACGACCGGGCGGCCTCGCCCTCGAACTCCTGGCGGGCCTTGATCGCCACCGTCGCGATCAGTTCGTGGAGTTGCGGGATCTCCTTGGCGAGCACCTCGTACGCGTCCCGGACGTCGCGCAGTTCGCCTTCCTTGACCTGGGGCCAGGGCATGCCGGCCAGCGCGCCGAAGAGGTTGGCCAGGAAGTCGCCGGGGTCGAGGGACGGGTACGACACGGGGTGCTCTCTCCTACATGCTGCTCATGATGTCCTGGGCGGTGTCCTCCGCGTAGTCGAGGTCGGCGACCAGGTTGATGCCGTTCTCGCCCGCCTGTCTGACCGTGTCCTTGATGTTGGACATCAGGGTCTCCAGGTCCTTGGTGGCCTTGTCCACCTGCTCGTGGTACTGCTTGCCGATCTCGTCGTCGCCGCCGACCTTCTTGTTGAGGTCGTTGACGGTCTTGACGTCGGAGATCACCTTGTCGATCAGGGAGGACAGCTCGCCGAACTCGGCGAACCGCTTCTTGAGTTCCTGGGTCTTCGCGAAGACGTTCTCGCTATTCACGGAACTCCTCCTGGCGGCCGGCCCGGCGGCGCTGCGCCTCCTCGTCGGCGTCGTGGCCGGGCCGCATCGAGCGCAGCGGCTCCAGCAGCTGGTCCAGGTTGCTGCCGCCGCTGAGTCCCAGCCGCAGCATGTCGCCCACGCCCTCGAACTGCTTCATCGCCTGGATGACCTGATCGCCCATCTGCGCCCGGGCCTCGTTGAGGAGGTCGGTGAGCAGCCTGCCGAGCTGGGCGGGGGCCATCTCCTGGTAGCCGGTGGTGTGGAAGGTGAGCGCGAGGACCTGCCCCTGGGGGCCGACCTTGACGGTCACCATGCGGTCCTTGGAGGTGACGGTGGCGGAGGAGCGGGCGAGCTCGGCCTGGACCTCCTCGGCCTTCAGCCGGTGGGCCCGCATGGCCTCCATGGCCTGCTCGATCTCCTCGCTCATCGAGCCGAACAGGCCGTCGGGGCCGAACGGGTCGGCGGTCGTGGGCATCGTCGTTCCTTGTCTCCGGCGGGCCGGGGTGTCACGGGGCGGTACGCCGGGGTGTCGCGGGGCGGTACGCCGGGGTGTCCTGGGCGGTGCGCGGGCGGGCGGTGTGGGGCGGGGGCGGTGAGGGCGGGTGGTGCGGGGGCGGGTCAGCGGCCGATGACGCCGGCGACCGCGGTGCTCTCGGTGCCCCACACCTCCTCGTCTTCCGCCAGCCAGGTGGTGCGCTGGCGGTCCTTGTCCTTCTGGTTGGGCGCGGCGCCGGCGCCCGCGCCGGGCGGCATCATCGGCGGCATGCCGCCGCTGGTGGACATGCCCTTGCCGGTCAGCGCGTTCTTCTCGGCCTCGGCGGCGGCCCTGGCCGCGGCGGCCTTCTCGGCGGCCTCGGCCGCCTCCGCCGCCGCCCTGGCCTGGGCGGTGTTCGGGTCGCCGCCGTTGGCGAGGGCCTTCGCGCTGAGGCCGCTGCGGCCGCCGGGCATCAGCCCGGTGCCGGAGTAGCCGCCGAGGCCGTCGGAGTCGCCGGAGCCGCCGAAGGACGTGCTGCCGGGGTGGTAGGAGTAGCTGCCGGAGCCGAACCCGCCGCCGCCGAGCAGTCCGTCACCGCCACCACCGCCGAAGCCGTTCTCGAAGGCGTGCCGCTGGTCGGCCAGCAGCTGGGTGACCTCGGAGACCGGCCGGCCGTCCGGGTCGAGCAGGGTGCCGTCGGCGTCGATCCGGGAGCCGGGCTCGACGACGATCGGGTTGCCGTTGCGGTCCAGCACCGGCTGGCCGTCCGGGCCGATCACCCGGCCCTTGTCGTCGACGTGCGAGCCGGGCGGCACCTTCATGTGGTCGCCCGGGCCGGTGCCGACGGTCGCCCCGTCGGGGACGGTGATGGGCTTGCCGTCGGGGCCGAGCACCGGCTTGCCGTCCGGGCCGATCACCTGGTGGGTGGTCGGGTCGATGTGGCTGCCGGGCGGCACGGTGACCGGGTTGCCGTGGCTGTCGAAGACCTGCTTGCCGTTCTGGTCCAGCACCGGGACGCCGGAGCCGCCGCCGCTGGGGAAGCCCGAACCGCCACCGCCGATCCCGGGGAGGCCGGAGCTGCCGCCCCCGGGAAGGCCCGAGCTGCCGCCGCCGATGCCGCCCGGCCCTCCCGTCACCGGGCCGGGGCCCGAGCCGGGGCCGACGCCGGGGCCGAGGCCGCTCGGGCCGCTGGTGAGGTTCTTGAAGTTGTCGCTCATCCCCTTGAAGTTGTCGCTGATCCCCTTGTTCATGTCGGTCAGCGAGTCGTTCATGTTCTTGTTCATGTCGCTCAGGTTCTTGCTGAGCTCGGTGTACGGGTCGCTGTTGCCGCCCAGCGGGTCGTCCTGCGGGGCACGGTAGGGCGCCTTGGGCGTCTTCACGTGGATGCCGTCGCCCAGGCCCTGGATCGCGGGGACGTAGGCGGCGTCGAGGATCCTGACGGCGTCGGCGGCGGCCTTGTCGAGGATGTCGGCGACGTTCTTGAGCCAGACCTCCTTGGCCCGCTTCTCCGCCTTCTTCCAGAAGTCGTCGCCGTGCGGGTCACCCCAGGCCGTCATGACCGAGAAGGAGACGTCGGTGCCGGCCACCGCGCTGCCGTCGCTGGTGGTGATGAGGCCCTCGGAGACGGTGACCTTCGCCGTGGACATCCCCTCGAGCAGGGCGTCGAGGAGCGGGTTGACCGGCCAGGCGTTGCGGCTGTTGCGGTAGGTCTCCTGGCCGTTCCACATGGTGCCGATCGCCTGCTGGGTCGCGTCCCGGCCGGTCTTGAGCAGGGTGTCGACGTGCTTGTCGGCCAGGGCCTTGGCGAGCCCCTCGACCTTGTCGCCGAACTGGCTGAGCATGGTCTTGAACACGCCCGCCGCGGTGCCCTGCCAGTCCGCCCCCGGCGCGTTGATGTCGCCGGCCCAGCCCCGGACGGTCGGTGCCCAGGTCTGCAGCAGTTGCCGGGCGCCGGTCAGCGTCGACACGGCGGTGTCGAAGCTCCAGGGGCTCATCACGTCGTTCTCGTACGGCGAGTGGGCGAGCGGCATGAGCACGTCGTAGCCCTGCCGGATCCACTTGCCCAGCTCGGTGGTCTCGTCCGTGAACTGCTTCCAGTTGAGGTTGCAGCCGATCACGTGGCTCCAGGGGTGGCCGGAGCTGTCCGTGTAGTTGTACGACCACCAGCAGTCGTAGCCCTCGTTGCCCCCGGTCTGCTTGAAGTAGTTGAGGGTCTCGTACTTGTGGCCGGCGATCCACTGGACCTTGTCGTCACCGCTGACGGCACTGCGCTGGGTGAACTGCGTCCGGTCGGAGGACGCGAACACCAGCAGGACGGATTCCCAGTTGGTGGTGGCCATCGGTGTCACAGCTCCAGGGGCTCGGGTGTGCGCGGGGCGGGCCGGAGGCGGGGTTTCGGCCCGCCCCGCGGTCACGGGTGACGGCGGGGGCGCCGTCGGGCGTGGGGTCGGTGCGGAGCACCCGGTCGCGGGCTAGCGGACGCCGCCGCCACCGAGGACGTCACTGACCAGGTAGATCATCTCGGCGGCCGCGAGGGCGTCGTCCCCACCGTGCTTGAGGGCGGTCTGGGCCGACTCCAGGTCGTCGATCATGGCCTGGACCTGGTCCTCCAGCGTCTTGAACTGGGTTTCCAGGGCGGAGCAGTACTTGGTGAAGGCTTCCTGGAGCGCCTTGGTGCTCGGCAGCACCGCGGGGCCGCCGCCGGGCAGGAGCTTCGCGTAGTCGCCGGAGAACTTGCCGCCGCCGATGCCGAGGACGAACTCCTTGAGCGCCACCCGCGTGGGGTGGGTCTTCAGGTCCTCCAGCATCTTGGCCAGCTTGGTGTGGGCGAAGTCGAGCAGGTAGTTCTCGGTGACCTTGAAGCTGTTGGCGTCGTCCTTCTCCTTCTGCTGCTGCTTCTCCCTACGCTCCTTCTCCTTCTGCTTGCGCTTCTCCTCCTCCTGCTTCTTCCATTCCGCTTCGGCCTTCTCGTCCTCGGTCACCGCGACTCACCGCGCCTAGTGGAGCTGAAACTTGGAGCCGGCGGTGCGGTCACCGTCGCGGATCAGGCCGTGCACCTCGTCCAGGGCGGCGGCGGCCTTGGCAATGTCGTCGGTCATGGCCGTGTCCGCGGACGACAGGATGTCGGCGTAGCCCTTGCCCTGGTCGGCGTACTCGCCGTGGAGCTCGTGGCCGAGGCCCTGGGTGAGGAAGGTGCGGGTCTGCTCCATCATCTCGTGCATGAGGGCGCCCTGCTGGCGCAGCATCGCCGCGGCCTCGTCGATCTGCTGGTGGTGGAGTTCGATCCTGCCGTCTGACATCGCTGGTCTCCTTCGATCGGCTTGGTGGTCCCGGTCCTGACCCGGACCGGCGGGTGTGCCGGCGGTCTCGCCCGCCGGCCGGCGTCAGCCGCACTGGTGTCGGCTCCGGACCGGTGTCGGTCCTGCGCCGGTGTCAGTCCTGCGCCGGTGTCAGCTCAGGCCCTTGAGGACGTCCTCGCCCGCGCCGAGGCCCGAGACGATCTGGACGGAGGCCTGGCCCTCCTGCTGGATCAGGCCCGAACCGCTGCTGAGCAGGCCGTGGAAGGTGAGGTACTTCTGGCGCACCTGGTCGTACCTGACCTGCCAGTCCTGCATCTTGTCGCAGAAGACCCTGCTGGCCGCAGCGTCGAAGTGCGTCTTGATCTCGTCGACGATGGCGTTGATCTGACGCTGGGTCTCCTGCATGTGGGCGTCCTGCGACTCCACGGTGGTCAGCACCTGCTGGACGACCACCGGGTCATTGAGCATGCTGTTGCCGGCCATGCGAGTTCCCTTCTCTGGGGCGGGCGCCGGCCGGTCGCCGGTGCCTCCGGGTGGGTCGGGGTCCGCGGCCCGGCACACTGAACGGACGCGCGGTGCCCCGGGGTTCAACCCCCGCAGGGGTTCGTGTTCACGGGGTTCGCGGCGGGGTTGTCGACCACGCCGCCGCCGGTAAGGGCGGCCGGGTCGAGGCTCGGCCCGGTGGGCAGCAGGCCGAGCAGCCTGGTAGGGACGGCCGCCGGGGCGGCCTTGGTGTAGCCCAGGAGCCTGGCGGTCGCGGGCGAGGGCAGCGGGTACTTCACCCCGGTGTCCGTGACCAGGTAGAGGGTCGATCCGGTGCCCGCCCCGGTGACGGCCCGCGCCAGCGAGCCGCCGCCCGGCCGGACCACGATCCGGTCGGCCCCGTTGCAGGCCGGGGCGACCCCGGGCTGGGCGGCCGGGGGCTGTCCGGCGACGGCGGCGGCGTCCAGCAGGCCGACCGCCACCGCGGCCGGCCCTGCGCCCGGCCGCAGTTCGGCGCAGGGCACCTGCCCCTGCCCCATCGCCGCCAACTGCGGTGGCCGGGGCGGCAGTTCGCTGCCAGCCCAGGGGGCGGCGGCGGGGGCGGGGGCGAGGTGCGCCGCGAGGTCGGCCGGGCCGACCGGCCCGGGGGTGACGGGTGCCCCGCCGTACGCCTCCTGCTGGATCCGCGGATCGCCCTGGACGAGCTGGAACAGCGTCTCCGCGAGCGGGACGAGCCCCTCCCCGGCGAGCAGGTAACGCTCACCGCCGGGGCCGGTGAACAGCTGGCCGATCCGGGTGGGCCGGCCGGCCAGCGCGGGGCCGGCCGTGCCGCGCCCGGGCAGTTCGGGGGCCCTGAGGTCGGGGCCGACCGGGAGGGTGTCCAGGAAGCCGGCGGTCACCGGGTACGGCGTGGCACCGCCGTACCCGAGGGCGCGCAGCCCGCCGTTGCCGGTGTCCACGCGCAACCGCCGCCCGCGCCAGACGAGTTGGGGAACGCCGTCCGGTCCGGCCAGCAGCACGGCCTGCTCGTCGGTGAGCGGCCGGCCGCCCTGGCGCAGGCCGATCGCCAGGGACAGCTGCGGCACGGCCCGCGCACCCGGCGCGGCCTGGCCTCCGGTCTGTCCCCCGGTCGGTCCGCCGATCGGTCCGCCGGCCTGGACCGCGCAGGCCGACCAGTCGGCGCCCTGGCCCAGGTCCCGGTCGGCCGGCAGGCCGTCGGGGGCGCCGACGAGGCCGACCACCGCCCCGCGCGCGACGCCGTCGAGCGAGGCCGAGCTGACCGTCACCGAGCGGAACTGCTCCCCGGCGAGCAGCCGGGCGCTGGCCTGGTTGAGCACCGGGCGCAGCTGCCCGCCGGCGTACAGGTAGCGGGCGCCGCTCTCCTCGACCACCACCAGGGTGCCGGGCTTCTTCCAGCCGGTCGCCCCGCCGGGTTTGACGAGGCCGTAGACGCCGGCGCCGACCCCGATCAGCAGGCCGATGGCGAGCCCGACCGCGGCGCCGCGGGTGGTCCGGGCGACGGGGGTGTCGGGGGCGTCCGGCTCGGCGCGCAGCATCCCGGAGGCGACCCGGCTCATCACGAACAGGTGGGCCTGCACCTGGTCGCGTCTGGACTGCATGGGAGCTCTCCCGGGGTCGGTGGTGCGGACGGGCGGGGCGTGGGGCGGTGCGCGGGCCGGGGGTCAGCCGGCCAGGCCCCGCATCAGGTGGTAGAAGCCCAGCGTCTGCAGGGCCAGCGGCAGCAGGGCGAAGGCCGCCAGGGAGTGCAGCAGGTCGGCGGCGCGCCCCCAGTAGGGCAGCAGCCGGCGCCCGGGCACCGTCCAGGCGACGACCAGCAGCACCGCGGCGACGCCGAGCAGCACCGCGACCAGGGTGAGCCGGTCCTGCCAGCCGCCCCGCAGGCCGAGCCCGCCGGCCAGCAGCACCAGCCCGTACAGGCCGGGCAGCAGCACGGCGAGGCGCTGCCAGAGGCTGCCGATCTCCCGGGCGTGCAGCAGGAGCAGCACGGAGAGGTCGGCGGCGGTGGCGGCCGGGCCCCAGCCGTCGGCGTCCGACAGCAGGGTCAGGCAGGCGGCGCAGACCAGGCCGATGCTGGCGAGGAAGCCGGTCAGGTAGCCGTCCGCGACGTCGCCGCGGGCGAGGACCTCGGCGGCCGGGAACGGCTCGATGTCCTCCTGGAGCTCCTCGGCGTTGCGCGGCAGCGCGGGCACCCGGAGCCCCGCGATCTTGAAGGCGAGGCCGGGGGCGAACGCCCCGGAGAGCACCGCGACGCAGGCCAGGATCGCCGCGGAGTGCCCCGGCGGCACCTCCCGCAGGGCGAGCACGCCCGCCGCCAGGGTGACCAGGGCGGCGAACAGGACGGAGAGGAAGAACGGCGCCGAGGCGCCGGCCACGGCGAGGGCGAGCACGGTGGCGCCGGTGGCGGCGGCCCCGCCGGACAGCAGCCGGTCGGCGCCGTCGAGGCCGGGCACCAGGGCGGCGGCGGCGACGGCGTAGCCGATCGCGGCGGCGCCCAGGGCGGTACCGGCGGCGCCGTCGCCGACCGTCCGGGTGGCGCCGCCGGCCCCGACCAGGAGCAGCACGGCGACCACCGCGGCCGCCGCGCAGCGCAGTTCGGCGGGGCCGGGCAGGAACAGCAGGGCCAGGCCGCCGGCCAGGGCGACCAGGGCGGCGGCCACCGCGAGGTGGTGGGTGAGCGCCGGGCGCCAGGAGTCGCGGCGCTCCAGCATGCCGCTGCGCACCCCGTCGACCAGGTCGTCGAAGTGGACGGGCGGGAGTTCGGCGGTGCGCGGGCGCAGGAAGAGCTCCTGGCCGTCGCGCAGTCCGAGCGCGTCCAGCGTCAGCTCCTCGTCGAGCGGCTCCTCGCCGACCCGCTGCAGGACCCACCCGGAGTGCTCGGCGCCGGCCTCCTCGGTCTCGGCGCCGGCGTGCGCGAGCACGGCCGGCACGAGGTCCGCCAGGACCACGTCGGACGGCACGACCAGCTCGAACGCCGACTCGGGCGCACGGAACCTCAGTCTGCACAGGCCGGCCACGGCACCGCCGCTCATGCGTTCCCTCCTCCGGTGTGCGGGTCAGGGCCTGCGGATCACGCCCTCGTCGCCCGGCTGCACGGAATCACCGGGGCCCGCGGTTCACCGGGATCGGCACGGATTCGGTGAACCTTCCGGCGCCGCGCTCCGTGTCAGGGGGCGGACGAGGTCCGCGCACGTGTGAGGAGAGGCCCGTTGAGTCAGGTCGTGGTTGAGCGTCCGCCCAGGCGCTCCGGGCCGGAGATGCCGGACGGCGACATCCAGTTGCAGGAGCCGCCCGGTCTGCCCGAGTCGCAGAGCGGGCTGTCCACCATGCTCACCATGGCGCCGATGGCGCTGAGTTCGCTGTCGATGGTGTTCATCTTCCTCAACCCGAACTCCGCGGGCGGCCCGCTGACGTACGTGGCGATCGGCATGATGGCCCTGTCCGCCGTCGGCATGCTGGTCACCCAGATGATCCGGGGCGAGAGCGACCGCAAGCGCCAGCTGCGCGGCGAGCGCCGGGACTACCTGCGCTACCTGTCGCAGATCCGCCGGCAGGTCCGGCGGCACACCGTCAAGCAGCAGCGGGCGCTGGCCTGGCGGCACCCGGAGCCCGCCGCGCTGGCCTCGATGGTGCGCACCTCGCGGCTGTGGGAGCGCCGGGCCGCCCACCCCGACTTCGGCGACGTGCGGATCGCGGTGGGCGCGCAGCGGCTGGCCGTACGGCTCGCCCCGCTGGCCACCAAGCCGGTCGAGGACCTGGAGCCGCTGAGCGCGCACGCGCTGCGGCGGTTCATCCACGCCTACGGCACGCTGCCCGAGCAGCCGATCGCGGTGCACGTGCGCGGGTACGCCCACGTGCTGCTGCGGGTCGACGCGGGCGAGGAGGCCGAGGGCGAGGCCGGGGCCGTGGACGCCACCGGGGCCGCGCGGGCGCTGGCCCGGGCGATGGTGGCCCAGCTGGCGTTCTTCCACGCCCCCGACGAACTGCGGATCGCCGTGGTGGCTTCGGCGGAGCGGCGCGCCGACTGGGACTGGCTGAAGTGGCTGCCGCACGCCGTGCACCCGAACGAGACCGACGGGGCCGGCCCCGTGCGGCTGGTGGCCTCGTCGATGGTGGAGCTGGAGCAGCTGCTCGGCACCGAGTTCGCCGCGCGCGGCCCGTGGGAGCCGGACGCCCAGCCCGGCCGCGAGGAGCCGTACACCGTGATCGTGGTCGACGGGGTGCGGCTGCCCGCCTCCGGCCGGGCCGCGCTCGCCGGCTACCGCAACGCCACCGTGCTGGACGTGGACGACGCGCTGGAGTGGAAGCACGGCAAGCACCGGCTGCGGCTGCGGATCACCGCGGACGGCGTGCTGGAGATGGTCGGCACGGACCGCGACCGCAGGGACAGCGTCACCGTGCTCGGCCGCCCCGACGCGCTCGCCGCGGCGGCCGCCCGGCGCTACGCCACCGTCCTCGCGCCGCACCGGCTCGGCGACTCCTCCGACGGCGCCGAGCCGCTGGCCACCGACTTCGACCTGACCTCGCTGCTGGGGATCAAGGACCTGCACCGGCACGACGTCGGCCGGGCGTGGGCCGAGCGGCCCCGCGAGCAGCGCCTGCGGGTTCCGCTCGGCCTGGGCTCCGACGGCACCCCGGTGGACCTGGACATCAAGGAGTCCGCGCAGGGCGGCATGGGCCCGCACGGCCTGCTGATCGGCGCCACCGGCTCCGGCAAGTCCGAGCTGCTGCGCACCCTGGTGCTGGCCCTGGCGCTGACCCACTCCTCGGAGACGCTCAACTTCGTGCTGGTCGACTTCAAGGGCGGCGCGACCTTCCTGGGCCTGGACCGCCTCCCGCACACCTCGGCGGTGATCACCAACCTGGCCGACGAGGCCGCCCTGGTGGACCGGATGCGCGACGCCCTGCACGGCGAGATGATGCGCCGCCAGGAGCTGCTGCGCTCCGCGGGCAACTACACCTCGCTGGTGGACTACGAGGCGGCCCGGTCCTCCGGCGTCAAGCTGGACCCGCTGCCCACGCTGTTCGTGGTGGTCGACGAGTTCTCCGAACTGCTCGCCGCCCACCGGGACTTCATGGACCTGTTCATCATGATCGGCCGTCTCGGCCGCTCCCTCGGCGTGCACCTGCTGCTGGCCTCGCAGCGCCTGGACGAGGGCCGGATGCACGCCCTGGAGTCCCATCTGTCGTACCGGATCGGCCTGCGCACCTTCTCCGCGATGGAGAGCCGCGGCGTGCTCGGCGTCCCGGACGCCTTCCACCTGCCCTCGCAGCCCGGCAACGGCATCCTGCGCAGCGACATCGCCACCCTCAGCCGGTTCAAGGCCGCCTACGTCTCCGGGCCGTACCGCCAGCAGAAGCCCAGCACCGAGCGGCAGGCGGCGGTGGCCGGGCAGATCGTCCCGTTCGGCACCGAGTACGTGGCGCCCCGCCACCAGCCGGTGGTGGAGGAGCCGGAGCCCGCGGAGGAGACCGAGTCGGAGTCGGCCGCCCGTACCCTGCTGGACCTCGCCGCCGAGCGCCTCACCGACGCGGGCCCGCCGGCCTACCGGGTCTGGCTGCCGCCGCTGGACGTCCCGCCGACCCTGGACGAGCTGCTGCCGCCGCTGTCCCCGCACCCCGAGCACGGGCTGACCACGGACGGGTGGCAGCTGCGCGGCGGGCTGTCGGTGCCGGTCGGCGTCGTCGACCGCCCCTTCCAGCAGCTGCGCGACCTGCTCACCGCCGACCTGTCCGGGGCCGGCGGGCACGTCGGCATCGCCGGCGGCCCGCAGAGCGGCAAGAGCACCCTGCTGCGCACCCTGCTCACCGGCCTGGCGCTCACCCACTCCCCGCGCGAGGTGCAGTTCTACTGCCTGGACTTCGGCGGCGGCGGTCTGTCGGCGCTGCGCGACCTGCCGCACGTGGGCGGGGTGACCGGCCGGCACGACCCGGAGCGGGTCGGGCGCACCATCGCCGAGATCAACGGCATCATCGCCCGCCGGGAGCAGAGCTTCGCCCGGCTGGGCATCGACTCGGCCGCCACCTTCCGCCGCCGCCGGGCGGCCGGGGACCCCGAACTGGCCGACGACCCGCACGGCGACGTCTTCCTGGTCGTGGACGGCTGGAACACCGTGCGCCAGGAGTTCGGCGAGCTGGTGCAGATCCTCGGCCTGGTCGCCGGACGCGGCCTCAACTACGGCGTCCACCTGGTCGTCACCGCGACCCGCTGGGCCGAGGTGACCAGCGCGCTGCGCGACCAGCTCGGCACCAAGTTCGAGCTGCGGCTGGGCGACAACGTGGACTCCATGATCAACATGCGGGCGGCCGCCACCGTCCCCCGGATCCCGGGCCGCGGCCTCACCGACGAGGAGCTGCACTTCCTCACCGCGCTGCCCCGGATGGACGGCGTCGGCGACACCGGCGACCTCGCCGACGCCGTGGCCGACCTGGTGGAGGCCGTCAACGAGCACTGGAGCGGCCCGCGCGCCCCGCAGGTCCGGATGCTGCCGCTGCTGCTGGAGGCCGCCGAGCTGCCCGCCGCCGAAGGCCGGCTGAAGGTGCCGCTCGGCCTGGAGGACCGCCAGATCGCGCCACTGTGGCACGACTTCGAGGAGACCCCGCACCTCGTGGTGATCGGCGACAGCGAGTCCGGGAAGACCAACCTGCTGCGCCTGCTGGTCGACGGCATCACCTCCGCCTACACCCCGGCCGAGGCCCGGATCATGCTGATCGACTTCCGGCGCGGCCTGTTCGACTTCGTCCCCGAGGAGTACCGGCTCGGCCACGCCGTCGCGGTGGACGTCCTCAAGCAGGTCGTCCAGGGCGCGGCCCGGGCCATGGAGGGCCGGGTGCCCGGCGAGGACATCACCCCCGCCCGGCTGAAGCTGCGCGACTGGTGGACCGGACCCGAGCTGTTCATCGTGGTCGACGACTACGACCTGATCACCGCCCCGATCACCGGCCACCCCTTCGCGCCGCTGCTCGACCACCTCGCCCAGGGCACCGAACTCGGCCTGCACCTGATCGTGGCGCGCAGCGCCAACGGCGCCGGCCGCGCCATGGGCGACCCGCTGTTGCGCCGGCTGCTGGACGTCAACACCCCGGCGGTGCTGCTGTCCTGCCCGCCCAGCGAGGGCGTGCTGTTCGGCAGCGTCAAGCCCCGCGAGCTGCCGCCCGGCCGGGCACTGCACATCAGCCGGCGGCGCACCGTCCAGCTGCAGACCGCCCGGGTCCCCGAGCCGGAGGAGGCGGCGGGCGCCTGAGCCCACCTCGGCGGGGATTGCCGGGTGCCCGGTGAACCGGGTGCCCGGCAATCCCGTGTAGCTGGGCGAGGTCCGCCCGTGCGGGCCCTGACGACCGACCAGGGAGGCAGACGCCAATGGCCGAGGGGGAGCCTCGCCGGACATCCGCCGGAGCCGTCCGGAGGCCGCGATGAGCGCGGCCGGGAGCGCCGAGGGCGCCGCGGCGGACGGGGACGCACCGGCCCCGCGGCGCTGGTTCGGCCGCCGCGCCACCGCGCCCGCCGCCGCCCCCGCCCGCCGTGGCGCCGGCCGCTCGATCCTGCGCGTGCTCGGCCCGCACTTCGTCATCGCCCCGCCCGAGGTGAGCGACGACGAGCTGTCGGCGGCCATCGGCGCCCTGCGGCCGGTCCCGAACGCGCTGGTCGTGGTGGCGGCGGCGACGGACGCGGCGCCCGTCCTGCGCGAGCAGATGGCCGAGCTCGGGATGATCGCCCGGGCCCGCGGCGCGTCCAGCCTGATCCTGGCCGCCTCCGGGCTGGCCGCCGTCGGCCCCGGCGGCCGCCGCCCCGCCGAGGTGGTGGCCGACAAGGCGGGCATCACGGTCGTCGCCCCGGACGGGATGGTCGCCGTCCAGCCCGACGGCACCCTCAAGGTGACCGCCCCGGACGGCTCCGCCGAGCCCGCCACCTGGTGGAGCTGCCCGCCGGGAGGCCGGGCCCGCCGGCTGCGCGAGACCGTCGCCGCCACCGCCCTGGTCGACCCCGGGCCCGCGCTCCCCGCGCCCGGCCCGCCGTCCGACCACGGCCCGCTGGCCGCGGCGGGCGCCGGACGGGCCGTCACCCCCGCCGGGACGGGCACCCTGCCCGCCTCGGTGTCGGTCCACCGACTGGCCACCGGCTTCTGGCTCAACCACGTCACGGCCCGGCCCGAGGGCCCGATGCCCTTCCTGCAGCAGCTCGCGACACCCCCCGGGACGACCCCCCTGCTGGTCGGCACGCCCGCGGCGCCCGTGCTGGACCCGCAGGAGTTCACCGAGGCCGCGCTGTCCCTGCCGGTCGGCTCCGAGCAGCTCATGGTCAGCGCGCCGTGGGCCGACCCGGGCGCGGCCGCCCTGCTGTCCGGCAGCCTCGCCGAGCGGCTGGGGCGCCCGGTCCACACCGCGGTCGGCCTGCCGGTCGCGGGCGGCAGCGGCTACACCACCGCCGTGCTCGACCACCGGGGCGCCGCCTCCTGGGAGCCGTACCTGCTGCGCCTCAGCTCCTCCGGCCGGCACGAGGCCGTCAGCTCCGCGTGGCGCAAGGGCGCCGCCGGCTGGGAGACGGTCGGGCCCGGGCTGTTCCGGGCGTTCCCGTTCTGGTGCCTGGAGGCCGTACCGGCCGGGCTGTGGCTGCGTCCGGAGCCGCCCTACGCCTGGGCGCCGCGCTACCTGCGCCCGGACCCGGCCCGCCCGACGATCATCGTCGGCGAGCAGGCCAGGCTGATCCCGCACCACGTCTGGGAGGAACTCGGGGCCATCCTCGACGAACTGCCGGCCCCCGGCGCCCGGGGGTACGGGCTGCTGCTGCACGGACTGCTCGACGCCGCGTCGGCGAGCAGCGCCCGGTTCTTCGCCCGGATGCACGGCCTGGTGTGGCTCAACCCGCCGACCCGGCCCGCCACCGGGGACCCGGCCGGACCGCTCGGCGCCGGCGGCGCGGCCCACGCGCCCTACGCGCTGGACGGTTCCTGGGCGGGGGCCGTCCCGGTGCCGACGGCCGAGCGGTTCGCCCTGTCCGCGCCCATGCCCCAGCCGGTGCAGGCGCCGCCGACGCCGCAGCCGGCGCCCCAGCCGGTACCGCAGCCGACGCAGGCCGGTGCGGCGCCCGGGTTCACCGCCCCGGCGGCCACCGGGACGGGCACCACGACGGGCACCGACCCCGGGCCCGCCACCGAGGCGGCCCTCCCCGCCGAACCGCCGGTCGGGCTGCCGACCGCGCCCGTGGGCCTGGCCACCAGCGGTGGCATGCCGGCCGGCGGTGCGGGCGAGGCCCGCCGGCCCACCACCGGCGGAACACCCGAACCCGCCTCCACCGGCGGGGAGTCCACCGCCACGGCCCCCGGCGGGCCGGTGTCCGCCGGACTCGGCACCGAGCCGCCCACCCGCCGCCCCGCCACCGACGGGACCCCCCAACCGGACTCCCCGGGACGGGAGTTCACCGTCGAGGCGGCGACGCGGAGCGTGCCGACCACGGCGACGGCCGCCGAGCGGCCTGAGCCGCGGGCGGCGGAGCCCGTCCCGCCGCCGGCGCCCTCGCCTCCGGTCGCCCCCGCCAACCCGGAACCCGAGCCCGAGCCCGCATCCGAACCCGAGGCGGAGCCCACGCCCGCCTCCGAGCCCGTCTCCCCCGCCGTCGCCGCCCGGTACTTCACCCCCGCGGACGTCCTGCCGCTGCCCCCGGTCAGCGCCGCGGAGGACCGGGACGCCCTCCGGCTGCTGCTCGGCGAGCACTACCACCGCTGCGCCGGGCGGGTGGAGCCGGCCGTCACCCGGCTGCCGGGCCTGCGGTCGACCGGTCAGGACGACTTCAAGTCCGACCTGGTGGCCGTGCTGCTGCACCACGAGGACTCCGGCGTCCCCGCCGACCGGGCCGCCCTGCTCGCCGAGGCCCGCGGCGGCGCCGCCGGCCCGCTGCGCCCGTACCTCGCCTGCCTGGGGTCGGGCCTGCGCCGACTGCCGAGCCACCACGGCGCGGTGCTGCTGGGTGCCGACCTGGCGCCGGAGGCGCTGGAGGCGTTCCCGGTCGGCCTGGCGCTCCTCGAGCCGGGGCCGGTCGCCGGCCTGGCCTCGCCCTCGGCCGAGTTGGGCGCCCCGGTCGAGTTCGTCGTCTGGTCCACCACCGGCCGGCGGACCGCCGCCTTCGGCGACGACCGGGAGGTGCCCCAGGTCTCCTTCCCGCCGGGGACCGGCTTCGTGGTGGTCGACGTCGCCCCCGGGGACGGCGTGGCCCGCCCGGCCCGGGTGCTGCTGCGCGAGGCCGCCGGCCCGGCGGCCGGCCCGGACGCCGAACGTGACCGCAGCGCACGGGACAGGCTGCGCACCTGGCTGGAGCGCCGGGACAAGGTGGCGCCGGCCGACCGCCGGACGGTCCCCCGCCCCGAACGCTTCCGCCTCACCCCGGGCGCGCTCCTCCCGGAGCCGCCCGCCCCCGCGGCGCCCGATCTCACGGCGCCCGATCCCGCTTAGCCCGGGCCGGAATCCGCCGGACACCGGCCCCGCCCAGCCCACCGAAACCGGAGAACGCATGCCACCCGCACACGCCCGTCCGACCCGGCCCCGGGCCCTGCACATCGCCATGGCCGCGGTGCTGATCACCGCCGTCACCGCCACGGTCGCCAACGCCCGTCCGCACCGCACCACCCAGCCGCCCGCGCCCGGGTCCAGCTCCTCCGCCTCCGCCAAGTCCGACACCGGGAACGGCCTCGACGACCCCCACCTGAAGGACATCGCCCAGCAGATCGTCTCCAGCGCGGAGAACTCCTCGCTGGACTGGAAGGCCCAGTTCGCCTACATCGAGGACATCAAGGACGGCCGCGGTTACACGGCCGGCATCATCGGCTTCTGCTCGGGCACCGGCGACATGCTCGACCTCGTCGAGCACTACGAGAAGCTCAAGCCCGGGAACCCGCTCGGCAAGTACCTCCCGGCGCTGCGCAAGGTGAACAACTCCTCCTCGCACGCCGGCCTCGACCCGGACTTCGTCGGGGAGTGGAAGAAGGCGGCCCAGGACCCGGTGTTCCAGCAGGCCCAGACGGACGAGCGGGACCGGGTCTACTTCAACCCGTCCGTGATGCAGGCCCAGACCGACGGGCTGCACGCCCTCGGGCAGCTGATCTACTACGACGCCATCGTCATGCACGGCCCCGGCAACGAGCCGGTCAGCTTCGGCGGCATCCGGGCCGCCGCCATGAAGAAGGCCAGGACCCCTGCCCAGGGCGGCGACGAGAAGGCCTATCTGGCCGCGTTCCTCGACGCCCGCCGGGCCGCCATGAAGACCGAGGCCGCCCACGAGGAGACCGACCGGGTGGACACCGAGCAGCTGGTCTTCCTCAAGGCGGGCAACCTCGACCTCAAGCCCCCGCTGGCGTGGAAGGTCTACGGCGAGTCGTTCAGGATCGACAGCTGACGGGCACGGGGGCGGCCGCACGCGTGGCCGCCCCCGTCGTCGACTCCGCCGTCACCAGCCGGTGGTGGCCCTCCCCGGCTCGTACGGAACCGTCCGCTCGGCCGGCGTCTCCCGCCGCGGCGCCGCCCACCGGCCGTCGGACCCGGGATCCGAGCTGGTCCTGACCAGCGGCGTCGAGGCCGGGCCGATCGCCCCGGCCCGCTCCCGCCGCGGGGCCGGTGCCTCGGCACCGAGCGCGTCGAGGCGCAGCACCAGGTTGCGCGGCAGGTCGTCGGCCGGGACGCCCGGCCAGTGGCAGTCCCGGGCGCGGACCTCCCGGCTGCGCAGGCCGCCGGTGACGGTCACCGGGCCGGGCACCACCTGGACGTCCGGCCGCCATCCGCCGCCCGGCCAGAGGTGCTCCAGCCGCAGTTCCCAGGTGTCGGCGTCGACCACGAGCGACTCCCCCACCCTGCCGGGCAGCACCAGGGTGCCGTACGGGGCGACCACCACCGCCCGCTGGTCGAAGTCGGCGTCCTTGCCGGCCACCGTGATCCGCCAGGATCCGTCGACGAACATCTCGCTCCCCAATCCGAGTACGGGCCCTGAACCGCGGGGCGCCGGACCGGGTGGGTACCCGGCCCGGCGCCCCGGGCCACTTCATGACGATGCGTCAGGCACGCTTCCTGGCACCGATCCTGCGCGCGGCGAAGACCAGGCCCGCACCGGCGGCCAGGACGGCGCCGCCGGCCACGGCGAGCGGGGTGTTGTCCCCGCCACCGGTCTGGGCCAGGGCCGGCGCGCTGCTCGTCCCGGCACCGGGCGTGGCGCTCGGCGTGGCGGCGGGCGCGGCCGGGGTGGTCGCCGGAGGCGTGGCGCTCGGCGAGGCGGGGACCGACTTGGTCGGCGTCGGCGCCGGAGTGGTCGGGGCCGGGGTGGCCGGGACGGAGGGCGTGGTGCTCGGGGTCGGGGTGGCGGAGGGGCAGAGCGGGACGTCCGCGACCTTCTTGTCCACGTGGGTGTCCGCCAGGGTGTAGCGCCAGGTGTCGCCCTTGCCCGAGTAGCCGACGGTCACCTTGACGGTGGCGTTCGCCTCGATCCGCCCGTGGTACTGCTCGGTGCCGCCGACCAGGCTCAGGGTGTAGTCGCCGGCGGCCTTGTAGTGGTTGCCGAGGACGAGCTCGACGTGGCCGGCGTCCGCCCGGCAGCCGATCTCCAGCGAGGCGTCGCTGGGCTTCCAGGCGAAGGCGGTCCCGGTCCCGGCCAGGGCGAGCGCGGCGACCGCGCCTCCGGTGACCGCTGCAGCCCGGCGTACGTGCTTCATCTGTGCTTCTCTCCCAGGGAGTTCGTGGTGGGGGTATCGCCTCGCGCGCCCCCGAGGGGGGAGACGGGAACGCGCGAGGCGGTGAGCCCGGACCGCCCCCGCCCGCCGTGGCGGCGGCGAGGGAGGGGCGGTACGACGCGGCTCTCTCCCTCGAACACGGACGGCGCGCCCGTCCGGTTCACCGCTCCCGGAATCCCGCCCTCATCCGCCGTCGCCCGCCCAGGCGCGGTAGGCGGCCACCGCGGTGGGCAGGGTGGGGAAGATCCGGTCGGCGCCGACGGACTCGCTCAGGCCGTACGCGTCGAGTTCGTCGCGCAGGTCCCGCTTGACCCGGGCGAGGGCGAAGACGATTCCGCGCTCGGCGAGTTCCAGCCGCAGGGCGTCCAGCGCGTCCAGCGCGGTGATGTCCACCTCGACGTTCGCCTCGGTGTTGAGGACGAACCACCGTACCGGCTCCGGCTGTTCGGCCAGGGCGGCGAGCGCCCGCCGGTGGAGGTCCTCCGCGTTGGCGAAGAACAGCGGGGAGTCGTAGCGGTAGACGAGCAGGCCGGGGACGGTCCGGGCCTCGGGGTAGTCGTCGACGTCGTGCATCCCGGCCACGCCCGGCACCAGGCCGAGCACCGCGTCGTGCGGTCTCGCGACCCGGCTGAGCAGCTCGGTCACCGACAGCCCGACCGCGACCAGGACGCCGTAGAGGATGTCCAGGGTCAGCACGCCGACCATGCACCCGAGCGCCAGCAGCAGTTCCCGGCGCCGGAACGAGGCCAGCCTGCGGAACCCGGCGAGGTCGATCATCCGCAGTGCGGCGAACACGACCAGGGCCCCCAGGACGGCGTCCGGCGTGTCGTGCAGCAGCGGGCTGAGGAACAGCAGCACCGCGACCACGCCGACGCCGGCGGTGAGCGCGTACAGCTGGCTGCGGCCTCCGGCCGACTCGGCCAGGGCGGTGCGGCTGGCGCTGCTGCTCACCGGGAAGCCCTGGAAGAACCCGGCGCCGAGGTTGACCGTGCCGAGGCCCAGCAGTTCCTGGTTGGCGTCCAGCCGCCGCTCCTGCCCGGGCTTCTCGAAGGCCCGCGCGGTGAGGATGAAGTCGGTGTAGCCGACCAGCAGGATGCCCAGCGCGGGCAGCAGCAGCCGGTTCAGCTCGCTCAGGTCCGGCAGCGCCGGGCGGGGCAGCCCGGCCGGGATCTCGCCGATCACCGCGAGGCCGTGGTCCTTCAGCGAGAACGCCGCCGAGATCGCGGTGCCGAGCACGACGGCCAGCAGCGGTCCCGGCAGGCGCGGGAGGAGGCGGGCCACCAGGAGCAGGAAGAGCAGGGTGGCGGCGCTGAAGGCGACCGTCGGCAGGTGGGCCTCGGTGATGTTCGACGCGAAGGACGTCAGCTGCGGGAAGAACCCCTCCCCGCGCACGTCGATCCCGGTGAGCTTGGACAGCTGGTCCACGATCATGGTCAGTGCCACGCCCGCGAGGTAGCCGATCAGCACCGGCCGGGAGAGCAGGTCGGCGACGAAGCCGAGCCTGGCCAGCCAGGCCACCACGCACAGCAGGCCGACCACGACGGCCAGGCTCGCGGCCAGGACGGCGTACCGGGCGGTGTCGCCGCCGGCCATCGGGCCGACCACGGTGGCGGTCATCAGCGCCGTGGTCGACTCGGGCCCGACCGACAGCAGCCGGGACGAGCCGACGAGGGCGTACAGCACGATCGCGGGCAGGATGGCCCACAGCCCGGTGACCGGCGGCAGGCCCGCCACACTCCCGTACGCCATCACCTGGGGCACCAGGTAGGCCACCACCGTGGCACCGGCCACCAGGTCGCCCCGCAGCCAGGCGCGCCGGTAGCGGCGGAGCACCGCGAGTCCCGGCAGGGCCGGCACGACGCGGCGCGGGCCTCGGTCGGGGGCACCGGCAGCCATGCGTCTCCTCAGGGGCTCCGGAACGCCGTCACGGCCGGGGGTCGGGCGCCGCGGTACGGGCGGCCGGCGTTCCGCGGGCCGCGAACTTGCCCAGTTCCCACAGCAGCAGGAGGGCGACGGCGGCCAGCAGGGCCCAGCCGAACTGCCGGGCGTCGATGTCGGTGGTCCCGAGGATGCGGTGGAAGGCGTCCATCTGGGTGACCAGCACCGCCAGGACGAACTCGCCCAGGGCCGCCAGGTTCATCTGCCTGCTGTCGAAGGTGCGGACGGTCAGCGCGGTGGCGCGTTCGCTGCGGCACTCGTAGGCCGCCACGATCAGGCAGAGCGCGAAGGCGGTGAACGCGATCGAGTTGCCGACGTGCGCGCTGTGGTAGCGCGCCTCGCCCAGCTTGCTCAGTCCGAGCAGAGCCACCGTGATCGCCAGCCCGGCGAGTCCGACGGTGACCATCACGGGCCTGGTCAGCACCGTCTCGCCGCGCGGGCGCGGGGTGCGCCGCATCAGGCCGGGGCTCTCCTGGTCGAAGCCCAGGGCGAAGCCGAACGGGGCGTTGACCACGAAGTGGACCCACAGGACCTGCGCCGGGGTGAACGGCTCGCCCGCGGCGATGTTCAGGATCGTGGCGCCGAGGAAGGTCAGCACGAACGTCACCAGCAGCACCAGGACGAACCGGATGTACTTGGTGAGGTTGTCGTAGAGCTTCCGGCCCTCCGCCACGGCGTAGACGATGGTGGCGAAGTTGTCGTCGGCGAGGACCATGCGGCTCGCGTTCTTCGCCGCGTCGGTGCCGCTGCCCATGGCGATGCCGATGTCGGCGGCCTTGATCGCCGGCGCGTCGTTGACGCCGTCGCCGGTCATCGCGACCACGTCGCCCTTCTGTTTGAGCGTGGCGGCGAGCAGCACCTTGTGCTCGGGCGCGACCCGGCCGACGACGCCGATGCCGTCGATCCGGGCCAGTCGCTCGCGCTCCGGCAGGGCGGCGAAGTCGGCGCCGAGGACGGCCTCCCCCTCGATGCCGAGCTTGCGGGCGATGGCCGCGCCGGTGGTGACGTCGTCGCCGGTCACCATCCGGACCCGGATGTGGGCGGCCTGCGCGCTGGCGACCGCGGCCCGGGACTCCTCGCGCGGCGGGTCGACCATGGCCACCAGGCTGGTCATCCGCAGGTCCCGGACGTACGCCAGCAGGTCGCCGTCCGGGTCGAAGTCCGCCGGTTCCAGGTCGCGGACGGCCCCGGCCATCACCCGCAGCCCCTCGCCGCCCATCCGCTCGGTCTGCGCCAGGGCGCGTCCGCCGAGGTCCGCGTCCCAGGGGACGACCACGCCGTCCGAGACGGCCGAGGAGGCGCGGGCCGTGACCGCGGGGGCCGCGCCCTTCACGAAGCACCGCACCACCGCCCGGCCGTCCGCGTCCTTCGCCTCGTTGAAGCTGGCCATCAGCTTGTAGCTCGGGTCGAACGGCAGCGTGGCGAGCCGGGGGAAGCGCTCCCGGGTGCCCTCGATGTCCAGCCCGGCCTTGTGGCAGAGGACGAGCAGGGCGCCCTCGGTCGGGTCGCCGACGACCTCGCCCTCGACCAGTTTCGCGTCGTTGGCGACCAGGTAGGGCAGCACGGCCTCCTCGATGCTCGGGGCGGAGCCCGCCGCGTGCTGGATCCGCCCGTCGAGGCGGTAGCCGGTGCCGGAGACGGTGTAGCGGTCGGTGGGGCTGAGCACCTCCACGACCGTCATCTGGTTCATCGTCAGGGTGCCGGTCTTGTCGGAGTTGATGGCCGAGGTGAAGCCGAGGGTCTCGACGGACGGCAGCTCCTTCACGATCGCGTTGCGCTTGGCCAGGTTGAGGCTGCCGACGGAGAGGATGACCTGGCTGACCGTCGGCAGCGCCTCCGGGATGGCCGCGATGGCCAGCGAGACCGCGCTGACGAAGAGGGCGTCCCACGCCTGGTCGCGGCTGCGGCCGAGCACGAACATCACGACCATGGTCAGACCGGCCGCCGCCGCGATCCACAGCGTCAGCGTGTCGAGTTGCCTGGTGAGCGGCGACTGCTCCTTCTCGGTCGCCGACAGCATCCCGGAGATCTTGCCCAGTTCGGTGCCGGCGCCCGTCGCGGTGATGACGAGCAGCCCGCTGCCGTGGGTGACCGGGGTGTTCATGAACGCCATGTTGGTCTGGTCGCCCGGACCCAGCGGCTCGGCCGGCAGGGTGCCGGCGTCCTTGGCGGCGGGGACGCTCTCGCCGGTCAGCGCCGACTCGTCGATCTGCAGCGCGCTGGCCTCGACGATCCGTCCGTCCGCCGGGACCTCGTCGCCCGCCCTGACGAGCACCACGTCGCCCACGACCAGCTGCTCGGCCGGGATCTCCGCCTCCGTGCCGTCCCGCCGCACCCGCGCGGTGGCCTTCATCATCGATCTCAGCGCGTTCATCGCGCTCTCGGCCTTGCCCTCCTGGCGCAGGCCGACCACCGCGTTGAACAGCGTCAGGACGATCAGCAGGACCCCGGTGCTCCACTCCTTGATCGCCAACGAGACCACCGCCGCCGCCAGCAGGATGATCTGCATGTAGCTGCGGTACTGGTCGAGGAAGCGCAGCCAGTCCGGCCTCGTCTTCTCCTCGGGCAGCGCGTTCGGCCCGTCGGCGGCGAGCAGTTCGGCCGCCCGGGCGGCGGTGAGCCCGGCCGCCGGGTCCACCCCGAGCGAGGCCGCGACCTCCCGGGGCGGCCGCGCGTACCAGGGGGCCGGGGCCTCCTGCGGGCCGGACGGCCCAGCCTGATCCGCCATTCTTCACTCCTCAGGGTCCGGGAACGGCAAGGTCCGTGGATGTCGGGGTCCGCGCGTACGGGTCACCCGCGGGCGTCCCCGGGGGCCTCCGCCTCCAGCCGGCGCTTGGCCGCGCCCAGTCCCTTCCGGGCCTGCTCGTCGAGCGTGGGGAACTGCGGATCGATCCCGATCAGGGTGTGCGCGAGCACCGCCGCCGCGCAGATGCGCGCGAACCACTTGCGGTCGGCCGGCACGACGTACCAGGGGGCCCACGGCGTGCTGGTGGCCGACAGCATGTCGGAGAACGCCTCCTGGTAGGCGTCCCAGTACTCGCGCTCGCGGAGGTCGGCCTCGGAGAACTTCCAGTTCTTCTCGGGCAGGTCGATCCGCGCCAAGAAGCGGCGGCGCTGCTCCTCCTTGGAGAGGTTCAGGAAGATCTTCACCACCTTGAACCCGTTGTCGGTGAGGTAGCGCTCCCAGTCGTTGATCTCCCGGTAGCGGCGGTGCCAGACGCCCGGGCCCTTCGCGTCCTGCGGCAGCTTCTGCCGGTCGAGGTTCTCCGGGTGGACCCGCACCACGAGGACCTCCTCGTAGTGCGACCGGTTGAAGATCCCGATGTCCCCGCGCGCCGGGAGCCGCTGGGCGTACCGCCACAGGAAGTCGTGGTCGAGCTCCTCCGTGGAGGGCACCTTGAAGCTGCTCACGTGCACGCCCTGCGGGTTCACCCCGCTCATGACGTGACGGATCGTTCCGTCCTTCCCGCCGGCGTCGAGTGCCTGGAGGCAGAGCAGCACCCCGTAGGTGTCCTGGGCCGCCAGCCGCGCCTGGTACTCCGAGAGCAGCGACACGCCGGTGCGCAGCAGCTCGACGCCGTCGCGCTTGCGCATGCCCGCCTTGTACCGGGGGTCGAAGTCCTCCACGAGGTCCACCCGCGAACCCGGCTTCACCCGCAGCGGCTTGATGAACTTCGCGATGCGCCTGGCCGTCTTTCCGTCCGACATCGTCCGTACCGGTTCCTCTCGGGTCCGGCGGGCATCACGAGGCCCGCCGTGCCGTCCCCGTCCGCGTCGGTGTCGTCGACACGGCGGAACCGGGACCGACCAGGGCGGGAGAAGTGCTACCTGCCACGCTGTGGCCCCCTGACGGCGGTGTCAATCCGGCGGTGTCCTTCCGGGGAGACGCCGTGGCAGCCCCGCCGTCGGCCACTGCCGTCGGCCACTCCCGGCGGCGCACGGCCGGGTTCCGGCCGATCCGCCGGGGCGGGGTTGACGGCCACATTGGTCTATGCCACTTTCTGATCGCGCGGCCCGCCACCTCCTCCCCCACCGCCGAGGTGGGACCGGGCTCCCCTCCGCCGGAGCCGCGCGCCGACCCCCACGTCAGGAGAGGAACCCCCCATGGACACCCGAAGCAGCCGCCGGCGCCCCCGCGTCCGCGCGGCGCTCGCCGCCGCCGTCGCCGCCGGGCTCGGCGCGAGCCTCCTCGGCTCCCTGCCGGCCGCGGCCGCCGGCGAACCGCTCACCGTGCGGTACCGCAACGGCGGCAGCGGCAACGCCCAGGCCTCGCCGTGGCTCAAGGTCGTCAACACCGGCTCCGCGCCGGTCGCGCTGAGCCAGGTCAAGCTGCGCTACTACTTCACGGCGGACGCCCCGCCCGCCGGCTACCGCTTCGCCTGCGACTGGGCCGTCCGGGGCTGCGCCAACGTCACCGGCACCTTCGGCACCGTCACCACCCCCGGTGCGGCCGCCGACCGCTACCTGGAGATCGGCTTCACCGCCGGCGCCGGGACGCTGGCCCCCGGGGCGGACAGCGGGGACCTGCAGCTGCGCTTCCACCGCTCCGACTGGCAGCCGGTGGAGCAGGGCGACGACTACTCCTTCGGCGCCGAGCAGACCGGGTACGCGGACTGGGCCAGGGTCACCGCGAGCGTCGCCGGCGTCCAGGTCTGGGGCACCGCCCCCGGGGGTCCCGGCGTCCCGGCCGGCCAGGTGCTCTTCGACGACCTCGACTACACCGGCCACGACGACCCGGCGCTCGCCGCCCACGGCTGGAACGCGCGCTCCGGCGGCGGCGGACCGGGCGTGGGCGGGGCGAGCTGGGCGACCGAGAACGTCACCTTCGCCCGGCAGGCCGGGAACTCGGTGATGACCCTGCGGACCACCACCGCCGGGACGGCGGAGTCCACCCGGCAGAGCGAGTTCCACAGCCGGGCGACGAAGTTCCGGTACGGCACGTACGCCGCCCGGGTCCGCTTCGCCGACGCCCCGGTGACCGGCCCGGACGGCGACCACCTCGTGCAGAGCTTCTTCGCGATCAACGACCTCAGGGCCCCGATGGCCGACGACTACTCCGAGTACGACTTCGAGTACCTGCCCAACGGCGGCTGGGGCGAGCCGTCGAACATCTTCTTCGCCACCTCGTGGGAGACGTACGGCCCCGAACGCTCCGACAACGTGTACACCACGTCCCGGAGTTCGTTCGCCGGCTGGCACGACCTCGTCCTGACCATCGACGCCGGCGGCATCGTCTACCACGTCGACGGCGTCGAGTTCGCCCGCCACGACGCCCGGTACCTCCCGGAGCGACCGATGGTGATCGCCTTCAACCAGTGGCTCACCGACCTGGCCGGCCACGCCGGCACCGAGGAGCGCGCCTACGAGGAGCAGGTGGACTACGTCCTGCACGTCAAGGACCAGGTGCTGAGCCCCGCCCAGGTGAACGGCGCCGTCGCCGCCTACCGCGCCGCCGGGACCTCCTTCACCGACTCCGTCCCCGCCTCCTGACGACCGGGGGCCGGCCCCCGGGGAACGGGGTCCGGCCCTCGGGGCAGGACACCTGACGGATAGTCAACCATCAGTGCCGGTACCGCGCGGCCGGGTGGCTCGCCGGCAGCGCCCGGTCGGACGCGCCGGTCAGCCGCTCGCGCAGCGACTCCCCCTCGGTGTACTCGCCGCGGAGGACGCCGCGGGCGCGCAGGACCGGCAGCACCGACTCGACGAACTCCGCGGTGGAGGCGGGCTGCACGGTCGGCGAGAGCAGGAAGCCGTCCAGGTCGGCGCCCTCCGCCAGGGCGCAGATCTCGTCGGCGATCTCCTCGGCGGTGCCGACCACCGGGCGGGCGCCGACGCCGTGGGTGTGCCAGTCGGCGAGCACCTCGCCGACGGTCCGGTCCGCGAACCGGGCGACCTGGGTCCGCGACAGCTCGGTGGACAGCTCGGACATCGGGGTGTCCGGCGGGTACGAGGACAGGTCGAGGCCGGTGAACATGGCGTAGCTGGCGACGGCGACCTCCGGGCGCTGGGCGTCCAGGACGCGCTGCCAGCGGCGTTCGGCGTCGGCGGTGGTGGCGCCGAGCACACAGGAGAACGCCGACATCACTTTCACCTCGTCGGCGCGCCGGCCCGCCCGTACGGCCTCCTCGCGGATCGCCGCGGTGTGCCCGGCGAGCTGCTCGACCGTGCCGCTGCCGACGAACATGCACTCCCCGTGCCGCCCGCCGACCCGCCGCCCGGCCGGGGAGGCGCCGGCCTGGAACAGCACCGGGGTGCCCTGCGGGGAGCGGGCGGTGTTGCCGTAGCCGTGCGAGCGGAAGTACGGGCCCTCGTGCTCGACCGGGTGCACCTTGGCCGGGTCGGCGAAGCGGCCGGCCTTGTCCTTCTCCAGGGCGCCGGGTTCCCAGGCGCCCTCCCAGTACTTGTAGACGAGGTCGAGGAAGTCCTCGGCCATCCGGTACCGGTCGTCGTGCGCCACCATGTCCATGCCGAAGGCCTTGACCGCGGTGTCGGCGGTGCCGGTGGTGACGATGTTCCAGCCGATCCGGCCGCCGGACAGCTGGTCCAGGGTGGCCAGCCGGCGGGCGAACGCGTACGGCGGCTCCACCAGCACCGAACCGGTCACCACCAGGCCCAGGTCGGTGGTGCTCGCCAGCAGCGCCGAGGCGATCACGAACGGGTCCAGGCGTGGCAGGTCGAGGGCCTCCTCGGTGGCGATCGGCGGGCGCACCCCGTCGATCTCCGACCAGCCCCAGGCGTCGGCCAGGAAGAGGAAGTCGAGCTTGGCGTCCTCGCAGAGCCGCGCGATCCCGCGCCAGTACCCGAGGGTGTCGAACAGGTGCCGGCGACTGTCGGGGTGACGCCAGGTGGCGGTGCCGCTCGCGTTGGTCTGGGCGTTGTCGAACAGGCCGAGCCTGAGGGTGCGCATGGGTGTTCTCCGTTGCACTGGTGACGCCGGGACTGCCGGGTCCCGTCAGGGTGCTACGGAAACGGTGGGGCGTCGAGCAGGCCGACGGGCGGGGGGGGGGGGGCCGCGGGCCCCCCCGCCCCCCCCCCGGGCCGCCGGGGGGGGGGCGCCCCCGGCCCCCCCCCCCCCCACGCCCGCCCCCCCGGGCGGGCGGCGACGCGCCCGC